>JANLRE010000470.1:0-6125 GCA_031368205.1 Fimbriiglobus sp.
GACGTGGGAAAACGCTGTCGAGACGGCATTAACAGCAACTTACGTTGTGCAACAACGAATTTCCTTGCCAAGCGAAGCGTTTCCCAGCGTGGTGAACGGTGCAATCGAAGTGAAGGACCGGCTGGTTGATACCAACCCGTATGTTATGTTCGGCGAATACGTGCAAGGGTGTTTAACACGGATTTCGACCGATGAGTTAGTAAACGTGACGGTCGGTGGTGGATCTACCGTGCCTACAGTTATAGTTGAAGAACGGTAGTATACGAACTCATGCTGTATCAATACTCTCCAATCTATTCCCGGAGTTGTTATGAAGGCGCCGTCATTGACGATTGGGATTGAGGAAGAATACCAGATTACTGACCCGGCCACGGCGGAACTCGAATCGTACATCACGCAGATTTTGGAAGATGGCAAAGTCATGCTCAAGGGGCAGATTAAAGCGGAACGTGATTGACGAACTTGGCACGCGCAAGGAAATCGAGTACGCTTATACAATTCTGGAAGGCGGTACCAGTGCGGACCGACAACTGAAGACCTATCGTGAATCCGGGAATAACATTCGCGTCGTTGTCGATCAACTCGTGATAGAAACCCGCGAAGGCGTCGAGTAAGTTTCGATCTGATATTGCACGCTATCCTGGTGGGGTATGATTAAAACATTCGAGCGGTCTGGGGTTAAGTTTCATTTTCCGAGTAACTGGACGATTGATTCGGACGAGGCGGAAGGTAGCGGTGAATGGACGGTGACAATCCAGAGTCCGGAGACTGCGTTTGCCATCGTCAGTTTGCGGTCGGATGCCCAAAATCTCGCACAAATTGCAGACGAGTCCTTGGCCGCACTCCAACTGGAGTACCCCGATCTGGAGTGGGAAAATGCAATTGATAGTATTGCGGGACAACCCGCGATTGGGCACAACATTGATTTTTTAACACTGGACACGTCAACTACGTGTTGGTCGCGGTGTATCGAAACCGTTAACGGCCCCCTGTTGATATTTTGCCAAGTGAGTGACTACGACTTCAGTAAAAACGAGCCGGTTTTGCGTGCCATCTCTGCATCCATGCAAATTGCAGATGAGTAGCAATTGTATTGCAGCATAATTGTATTTCCGTTTACAAAGTGACGCCAATGTCTAACTACGGCTTCTTACGTGTTGTTGCAGCATCGCCTGAATTGCGTGTAGCAGATTGCCGCTTCAATGCTGAACGCACGCTGGATTTGTTGCGACAAGCGGACGACATCGGCGCCGACGTGGTTGTCTTCCCGGAACTCGGGCTGACCGGGTATACATGCCACGATCTTTTCCACGACCACACCTTGCAACGCTCCGCACTTCAGGCTCTGGAAACGTTACTCGGCGCCGCCGAAATGTGCTTCGGCGGCGTCACGATTGTGGGGCTACCAATCGCAGCCGATGGACGATTGTTTAACACCGCAGTCGCGTTCGCCGGTGGAAAGGTATTGGGTGTCGTTCCCAAGACGTTTTTGCCCACTTACCGAGAGTTTTATGACGCCCGTTACTTCGCGCCGGCATCAGCAGCGGTGTCGGATATGGTCACGATTGCGGGCCAACGGGTGCCGTTCGGGACCGACCTGTTGTTCAGCGCAAAAAATGTTGAAGCGTGCGTGATTGGCGTCGAGATTTGCGAAGACCTTTGGACGCCGGTTGCCCCGAGTTCGTTACAGGCACTCGCTGGTGCCACGGTGTTGGTTAACCTCTCCGCCAGTAATGAAACCATCGGGAAAGCCGACTACCGATTGCAATTGGTTTCGCAACAATCCGGACGGTGCTTTGCAGGATACGTCTATGCTGCTGCGGGGACGGGGGAATCGACGACTGACTTGGTATTTGGTGGGCATAACATCATTGCGGAGAACGGTTATACATTGGCAGAATCGGACCGCTTCCAACGCGGCGGCCACTTTGTTGCGGCCGATATTGACCTGATGCGGTTGATCCGTGAGCGGGCGACAACCAACACGTTTCACGGTAACACCACCGATCCTCACCGTACAAAAACATTCCGCCGTATTGAATTTGCATTGCCAAATCGGGATGATCGAACACCAACATTGTTACGTTATGTTGATGCCCACCCGTTCGTGCCGTCCGATCCCACAACGCTTGACGAGCGGTGTGATGAAATCTTCCACACGCAAATTGCGGGGTTGGCGAAGCGGTTGGACCACACCGGTCGCCCGAAGGTTTCGATTGGTGTTTCCGGTGGCTTGGATTCGACACTCGCGTTGTTAGTCGTTGCCAAAACGATGGACGCGATCGGTGAATCACGTGCCACGATTTCGGCGTTCACGATGCCGGGTTTCGGCACGACGGACCGCACCAAAGCCAACGCCCACTCGCTGATGCTTGAACTGGGTGTCACGGTCCGGGAGATCGACATTCGGCAAATGTGCCTGGATCAAATGAGGGCATTGGGGCATTTGCCGTTTGGTATTTCACTGGATGGCCTTGATGTCGAAACCTTGTCGCAGAAGTTACATAACCTTGCAGCAAATAATCGCAACGATCTGGTGTTTGAGAACGTCCAAGCGCGAGTGCGGACCAGTTTGCTCATGAACTCGGGGTTCGTGATTGGCACCGGGGATTTATCCGAGCTTGCACTCGGGTGGTGTACCTATAACGCGGATCATATGAGCATGTACAACCCGAACGTGAGCATTCCAAAAACCTTGGTGAAGTTCTTGGTGAAGTGGGCCGCTGAAAATGAATTTACCGCCGAGAGCCGGGCGACGTTGTTAGATATTGTTGATACGGAAATCTCACCGGAATTGCTGCCGACGACCGCTGACGGCAAAGGCGGCCAATCGACTGAAGGCACGATTGGGCCATACGAATTGCACGACTTTTTCTTGTACCACTTCCTCCGCTTCGGCACGCCGCCGGACAAGATTTTGTTCTTGGCCGCCCACGCGGAGTTCCACCGGGCCTACACGCCCGCCGAGGTCCGCCAGTGGTTGGGGGTGTTCTTACGGCGTTTCTTTGCGAGCCAATTTAAGCGATCCTGTTTACCGGACGGCCCCAAAGTCGGTTCCGTCAGCCTCTCTCCGCGTGGCGATTGGCGAATGCCTAGCGACGCGGTCGCCAAGGCGTGGTTGGACGGGATTTGATTGCGGATGGGGTGTCACCGCACGGTCATTCCAGTGAAACAACTTCACCGCCCGCACGGGTGGCGAGGGCGGGCATGATGTCGTTGGCTTCGTAGCGGATAAACCGCACGGAGCCGTCGGCGAACGCGAAGTTCGCCCCGCCGCTGTGCGGGGACCAGAAGTGAAACATGCCGCATTGGTCGTCGAAGCGGGACGGCTTGAACGGGTAGTTCCCCGGACCGCACGGCGAACCGGACACGATGGGCAACAGGTTCTTTTCCCGCACACCGAGAATCATTTCCGCTGATCCGGTCAACGCTTGGCCAATCCCGGCATACCACCAGCCGAACTGAAAATCTGTGCTGGGTGGGCGTTCGCCGAGCATCAGCGTGTTGCTGGTGCCGTCCGTGATGCTCAGGAGCGACAACCGCGAATCTTGAAACAGCACGCCGGATTTGTCCGTTGTGACCTTCCCGGAGACACCGAGGAAGCTGGTGAACGCGATGCGGGTCTTCGTGCGGGTGGAGATTTGTGACGTGCTGACTCGCGGATCGCTGGGGCAGTTGAACGTGACGACCACTTTGTCCAGCGGGTGCGGTGGGTTAATGAACGGCAGCGGAAATCGGCGATACGCCGTGAGAGACTGGTTGTAAAGTGGCTGCTGATCAATAAACGGTAGCACGTCAATCGTCCAGCCGCTGAACGGCATAAAATCTCGATTGGTCAACGAGCGATGGCCAGGTGGCAACGCCTGGCGGGTGTCGTGGACCTGATGCAACGCAATCGCCAGTTGCCGGATGTTGTTCTGGCACTGCGCCCGCGCCGCCGCCTGCCGCACCGACTGCACCGCCGCCAACAACAACCCCACCAACACCCCAATGATCGCAATGACTACGAGCAGTTCGATGAGGGTGAACGCCTGCCTCTCAGTTATTGTTTTTCGGAGCATCGTGTGGCCCTAATGCTATGCCTTTGAAGGAAATAAACACTTTGCGAATTCCGTTATCTTCCAAAAAGATTTCGGCACCAGCGTTGATGATGCCAGGGTTGGTGATGGCAATGCCACAACGGAATTCAAATTCGCTGTTACTCGGCACGGTGATTTTGCCCGGGTAATCAATGTGCGTACAACACGATTCCCAACATCCCGTTTTGAAACCAAGGATCATTTTTGGCTGATCTGTGGTATTTTGGATGTGAATAACAAATTCATGATCGCCCGGAGAAAGTGTGAGGTTGTCAAATTGTGTCGGTGTGACATCGAATGTATTGCCAGGATTTGGCTGGGAATTTGAATGGCACGAACACACGACAAATGCCAAGCAAACAGTCAGTGGCAGCCATGTGAGCAATCTAGTGTATCGCATGATTGTAGCCTATTTTGTAGTTGGCAGAGCAACCGAAGCTCGTGTCCGTCTGTGCAACAGCCAACGACAAGATATTGCCACCACAGAAAGCATTCCTGCAGCAACCAAAAACCAAATGGCGAGCGGAGTTGATTTTGATGGAGGTGGTTCAACTCCAACTGGTTCGGGTAAATTGTAGTGGGTGAGTAAGAATTCGTTTGGACTCACATCGGAGCTAAATCGCGGGTTCAGTTCGGTCACAATCCGAGTTTGGATAACCTTGTCGCCAACTTTGCTATCAGTTTTTTGATCATGACGTACTACCAATACAACATCATTGATACGTTTAGTTGCAAATTTATGACTTGTCGTGGCATCTCCCGTCGGCAATTTTGTAGTGCCAACCATTTCCACAGCAGACCAATTCAACTCTGGGTGAATGTCAATCCAACCCGACATGGTCAATGCGATTTTTGCACCTGGCATGAGGTTATCGCCTGACGCCTTGTACGTGAGCCGGTAACATCCGGCGTTCGTCGGTGACTTGTCTAGCGAGGTGATCTTGACATTTTCGTTCGCAAAAAACGTCGTCAGTAGTACGTTTGTCACATTCCGATAATGAGCATCATACGGGGGAACCGTAAGAATCTCCTGATGATTTTTACGGTCTGCGTCGTTATAGTCAGGCGAATCAACTACAACGCAACGGTTGAGTATCCATTCTCCTGGTCGGTTGGCCCGTAATACAAAATCATACTTTGGTGTAAATCCCGTAACACGGTCCGGTGCAGTAGATTGCTTTCCACCTGTAGCGTCTGCTTTCATCATTGTCATTTCAGAAACGAAGTAGCCATCTGGGCGTGTCAGTCTTTTGGTATGAATAGTGCTATCCAATTTCTCAACATCACCAGTCATTTTGTAAACTTGTGCAATTTGGTCATCCTGATAATGGATACCCTGCGCGCGTAGCAGTTCGTGGGAAGTAGCTATGTTGGCTTTCACTTGTTCAATCGTGTGGTCAGCGGCAAACGTTGTAGGCAAGCCGCAAACAAAACACTCTACACATGTTACCGTAGTCAACACTACAATAAATCGGAAACAAATATATAGCATCGTATAACCTTGCAAAGCAATAATTCTTATAGAATGTAATTTATACGAGTTTACACTTATGCATTATGATGTCTTGCATTACGCTCATAATTTACAACTAAGATATTCTATTTTGATTTTAGCTTCACCATGCACAACGACGGTAAATTTACATGTCATTTTGTATCTATAATTCTGAACAGATTGAAATATTATTTGCAGAAACATGTTCCAGTTAACCATTGCTTAGCGCAGATGCAAAACGTGAACAAAGTGTCGCAGCTATTGCCAATGCATGGTGGACTAACAACAGCGGCAATTACACAAACAGGCGAGTTTAGGTTGCAATCTACAGCGCATTGTGTGACTCCATCAATAATAACGACATTCTCCGGTGCACAGCACACAGCTTGTCCACCACCAACGGGCGGCAGGAGCGTTGTCCCGTCTATACAAGGACCAATCTTGGTATCTGCCTTTGCAGTGCTTGTTGGGAGACCAGCAAGGCCGAGGAACAAAAGTGGGAACATGATCGTGAGAGATGTGTAGCCCAAAACATTCAAAATCCGGTTAAA
>JANLRE010000528.1:0-7084 GCA_031368205.1 Fimbriiglobus sp.
TTCCGTGCCCCGCCGAGTGCGTCGTTGTTGTTATCGGCGACGAACAAGTACCGATCGTCTGCCGACACCAGCACGCCGTTGGCCCGTTCCACTTCGCGGCCAATCACTCGTGAAACTTTGCCGTCGGGGTCGATGCGGTAAACGCCTTCGACCGTCTTGCCGGTCTCGTCGAGTTGTTCCATTCCGTCCTTGGGGCCGTAGCGCGGGTCGGAAAAATAAATGCGATCCTTCAAGTCGATCGTGAGATCGTTCGGCGTGTTGTAGCGTTTGCCGTTGAAGCGGTCGGTCAGCACGGTGACCTTGCCGTCCCGATCCGTGCGCGTCATCCGGCGCAACTCGGATTCACACGCCACCAACATCCCGGCGCGACCGAACAGCAACCCGTTGGTGCCCGCTTTCTCGCGGAACACCGTCGATTTTCCGCTGCGATCAAGCCGGTTAATGTTGCCGTTACCGCTCGTCAGTAATCCCAGCTTCGGATCCCACGCCGGCCCCTCCCCCGCCACGCCCTTTTCCGCTTCGACCTTCAACTTTGCGCCTTCCGGGAAGATCGGATCATCCGCGTAAGCGGGCACGGGGACCAACATGACGAACACTGTGAGCAGTACAAAACGCATGGCGGAGGCTCCGGTTGAAGAGGTGGTGGTAGTCTAATCCAAAACCGCACCTATTTTCCGATATTTTACTTGACCTTGGTTAAGTGCTCGCCGTACCATCTGAAAAGACGAAAGTCCAAGTCAACTCCGCCTTCAGTCATCTGAGGCTTCCGACATGTTCCGTGTCCAGTCCGAGATATTCACGAAGGTCGTTTCCCGAATTGCGGGCGGGGTGCTGCTTGTCGCAGGGTTCGCTAAATTCACTGGGGGGGGGACGGCTCCGGGGCATTCCCGGCGTTCATTCCGACGTGGCTGATCGGCACGCTTCCCATTTTTGAAATTCTCCTCGCGGTCTGGTTGCTCAGCGGTCAATGGCGGTTCGGCAGTTGGTTGATTGCACTGGGCGCCTTTTCACTTTTCACACTCGTGACTCTTTCCCAAATTCTAGCCGGGAAAAGTGATTGCAGTTGCTTCGGCGCCGCGAAGGTTCCGCCGTACTTCACGTTCGGTCTCGACATCTGCCTGACGGCTTTGTTGTTGCGATCCCGACCCGTGTGGGCGGGCTGGCCGGGGCGGGAAGTTCAGACGTTGGCCCTGACGGCATCGGTCGCGGCGGTCGTGGTCGGCATTGCGTCCGGGTACGCCTATCTCCGCTACGGCTCCGTGCAAGCAGGAATTGCCGCTGCGCCGGTTTGCCTGTCACCGTGACAACTCAAGTCGTCGATTTGGGGAAGGTCTCCCCGGAAGCCCTCGTAGACGGCCAACTCGAAGTCATCAACCTGACGGACGAAGACATCCAGGTTGCACTCATATCGACCCGGTGCCGGTGTGCGGAGTTCCACGACCTCCCCGTCACGCTGACACCCAACCGGGCCGTCCGAATCGCCCTGACCCTCCGCGCCCCGACGGCCACGGGTCTATTCCGGCGGGAGGGCGAAGTCCGGTCGTCCGCCGGCGTCGCCAAGTTCGAGATGGTCGGGTACGTCGTGTCCGATCGCTGACGTGTGATGTTCTTTCACAGGAGGAACGGTGATGAACGAGAGGAAATGGATGAACCGGATGACTCCGGTGGCCGGAGGAATCGCGCTGGCGATGGTGTTGATTGCATCCGCGGTGGCGCATGCAGACGGGATCACAGTCTGTGAGTCGTGTACACAGCGAATGTGGGCGCGGGCGAACTCGGACCCGAACATCTGCGGCAACGTGCAAGGCCAGTGGCGGCTGGCGTGTATCAATGCCTACGTCAAAGCACAATGTTGGGACACGGGCATCTGTCCAGACGAAACGCCAGCACCTGGTGGGACTGCGCAATGCGCTGGGATGATTGGTCCTGGCTTCTGTCTGAACAAATCCATTGGCATTTGCACTAACGAGACTTGGGGGCTAAATTGTGCCTCGAACTCCAGCAAAACCTGTAAGGATGTGCAAATCGCTGACCCAACCCCTGGTGGCCCCTGCCATTACACATGTAGTTGCGAATAACAACTGATCGGATCTAAGTTTACAAGAATTTGTTACCGTCGGCTGCCAGTTGACTGGCAGCCGACGGTAACAAAAAATCAGAAAGTGCCCACGAATCGTGACAGCAGCTGTCTGAACGATTGCAACTCGCTGTTATGTAGTATGTTGCAATTTTCGAGTGTGTAGACCGTTAGCCACTACCAAAAATCAATTAGAGGCATTGCTATGCGATTCATCTTTGCCGCACTCATCGCAATTGGCATCAATGGAATGTCTTATGGCCAGATCGAAATCTCGACTGCGATTCTCGATATTCCTGACTATCATGAAAAACTAAACAAACTCGTTAGTCAGCAGATCATCGGTTATCGAGTAAACACTGAATTCAAAACTTGGGATCCATTCAAACCTGAAGACACAAAGCCGTGGCAGGTTGGCCATCGAGTCGCAGTCCACGGAAAAGAACAATGGGTTTCGCGTAATACTATCCCGCTACCATCTGGAGATGGCAAAGACTACTATGTTCATGTGCTTTCTCCGGACTCATGTTACTATCTCCAAATTAAACCAGGCGGCAACAAATATTCCGTGCTTGGTCACGATACCGCGTGGGGGAATCGTCAAAGTTACGGGAATTCTGTTCATCTGTTTTCGGCGTGTGCCCAATTGTTCCAGCCCGGAGACGTCAAGGAAGTGCTGGAAACAACTAACGACGAGTATGAAGGCAAGCCGACAAAGCGGATTACAGTCCAAACAAAATACGGAGCAAAATTGTTTGCACATGTTAACAGAGAAACATTTAAACATATCTATAGTGAATGTGATAAGGTAATGGATTTCAAAACACGCGGGTATGTTGAAGGAAAACGAATACAAAAAACCGAGTATCGCGATGAAGGGGGCAGACGTTGGCCGACCCGTCATGAAGAATACATCATCAAGCCAAACGGAAAAAAGTATCCGCAGCGCGAGATCACCTTTCTCGAATACGCCCCGTACACGCCGTCGGCTGATGAGTTAGACATCGAAAAGCAATTCGGTATCAAGCCGATTCCCCACGAGCCGCGTCCGGAATCAGCGATGGTCAAGAAAAGCTCATTGCGCCCCGCCTACTGGTGGTACGCGGCGGGTGGCGTCTTCATCGCGCTCACAGTCGGGCTGGTTCTGTTCGCTCGCAAACGTCGGGCCACGTCTTGATCGCAATCCGTTCGGGGTTGCCTGCCGTATAATCTCTCGGTTGGTCACACCGAGGGATATTCGCCGATGTCGGTTCCGCTTCAAAATGTGACCCATGCGTGCTTCGGGCTGAGCTATCTCCTCGCGTTCGCGCTGGAGTTGGTGCGGTTGCGTTGGCCGTTGCGGTCGGTGCGCGGGGCGGGGTTGTTGCTGGGGGCGGCGGGGTTGTTGGCCCACTCCGCATTCCTGGCGTTCAACCACCCGACGCCCGCAACGCCCTACGGGGCGCTGCTCGCGGTGGCGTGGGTGCTGGCGGTTTTTTACTTGTACGGCACGTTACATCACACGCGGTATGCGTGGGCGGTGTTTGTGCTGCCAGTCGTGTTGGGGCTAGTCGGGTTGTCGTTCTTGTTGATTTCTTCGTCAACGACGGCGCCGGGTTTGGATGTCCCGTACTGGTTTATCGGGGATCGGTTTTGGGGTGCGGTTCACGGCCTACTGTTGTTGCTCGCTGCGGTCGGCGTGTCGGTGGGGTTCCTGGCCAGTGTGATGTACCTCGTACAAGCTCGTCGATTACGTGCGAAGTTGAACCCGCTCGGTGGCATCAAAATGCTGAGCCTGGAACGGCTCGAATCCATGAACCGGCGGGCAGTGAACTTGGCGTTCCCGATGCTGACGGGCGGCTTACTACTCGGGGCGGTATTGCTGCGACAGTACCACGACTTCGCCGAAAACTGGTTCAGTGTGAAAGTGCTCGGCACGGTCGGGCTGTGGCTCGTGTTCCTGGTCCTGCTGTATTGTCGCTACGCCACCCACGTTTCGGGGCGACGGCTGGCGTTGTTAACGCTGGTCGCGTTCATGTTGATGGTCTTGGTTCTGGCTGCCGTGCATCCGTTCGTGCCGGGTGAACCGTTGAGCGGGGAGGGTGCCCGATGAACCTTCGCGCGATCGGTTGCAACTTCCGCACGGCCGCCGTGGGGTTGCGGGAAAAATTGGCCTTCGACGACGCCAAGCACCACAAAGCCTTGCTCGAACTGTCGTCGCGGTTCGGCTGCGAAGCGGTGTTGCTTTCGACCTGCAACCGCGTCGAGTTGTACGTGGCGCGTGGTCCGAGCGAAGCACCGTTCGATGCCGGCCTCGCCGCCGAATTCCTCGGCGAAATTCATGGCATTCCGCACACCAAGATCGCACCGCTTCTTTACGAACACATCAACCCCCACGCCCTGCAACACTTGTTTCGTGTGACGGCCAGCCTCGATAGCCTGATCGTCGGCGAGGGGCAAATTGCCGGGCAGGTGAAGCAAGCCTTTGAGTTGGCACGCCAACTTGGCACGACGGGTCCGTTGTTGAATGCCCTGTTCCCCTATGCCATGCGAACCGCAAAACGAATTCGCACGGAGACCGGCATCACCAAGGGGCATGTCTCGGTATCGAGTGTGGCGGTCGATTACGTGCGGCAAGTGTTCGACCATTTCGGCGACAAAACCGTGCTGGTGATCGGCGCCGGGAAGATGGGCCGCCTGACGTTGAAGCACTTGCAGGAATTGAAACCGGGGCAAATTCTGGTGACCAACCGCAGCCCGGAAAAAGCAATCGAAGTCGCGGCGATGTGTGGCGGCAAGCCGGTGCCGTGGGACCAGCTCGACGACGCACTCGTGCAAGCCGATATTGTGCTGACCACAACCGGCGCGCCCGAACCGATCATGCCGCGACGCCGTTACTACGAAAAGGTGTTACCCCGACGGAGTGGCACGCAAGTGATCCTCGACATCGCTGTGCCGCGCGACTTCGACCCGGCCATTCACGACGGCGATCGGGTGTGCCTGTTCAACATCGACGACCTCACCCGCATCCGCGAGCAAACCATCGCCCAACGGCAACGCCACACCGCACCGGCTGAAGTAATTGTCGAACACGAAGTCAAGAAGTTCATCGAAGACTGGAACCGCCGTCGCAACGGTCCCGTGATCGGCCAACTGACCGCCGAGGTGGACAAAATCCGCACTGAAGTCTTGGGGCAACTTCTCCCCAAGTTCAACGGCAAACTCTCGGACGCGGAGCGGACCAGTATCGAGATTGCCTTCCGCCAATTCCAGAACAAGTTGCTCCACGGCCCGATCGCCGCCCTCCAAGAAGCCAGCCGCGAAGGCCAAAGCGGCACGCTACTCGAATCGCTGAAAAAGCTGTTCCGGCTGGAGTAGAAGAAGTTTCACCACTGAGGGCACGGAGCCACAGAGAAGAAAAATCATGTCTTGGTTGGGACTGGCAAATGTTTCACGCAGTCGGTTACTCTTGGATTTCAACCCCACCGGGGTTGTTCGATTAGCCCAGGGTGAAACCCTCATTATTCCGCATAACTTTTGGCACCGGGGCCGAAGGTTTCCCAGGCGAGCGCTAGGGTGCGGGCTTTTTGCAGGCCGACCCACATCGCCTTCGGGCCGGGCGGTGGGTCGTTCGCACGGCCCAGGTACCCACCCCACATCGCAATCCATCGCACCATCGCGCCCAATTTCGGCGGCGTCGTCGGCAGCGGCTTCCGCACCACCACCAGGTACACCGCCTTCCATTCGGCCTCCGTTAACACCGTCTCGCACGGCAACGCCGGACACGCCCGACCCAACATCGTCAACGGCAACACCCGCCACGCCACGATCTGGTACACCGTCAACGCATTCCCGAACCGCGCCGCCGTTTCGAGTTGCAACTGCTCCACGCCGCAGCCGCTTTTCAACACCCGAACGGACACCGCGATCTGCCACCGATGCGGATACAAATCCAACACCCGTTCCGCGTCGGCCCGTGTCGTCGCCGCCAAGTCCGTCACCCGCAACCATTCGATGGCCTCCTCGCCCGCCGGCGGATTCACCTCCCGCGCCAGCACCACCGTCACCGTCACCGGCGGCAGTTCCCCGTCCGTGCGATGCGGCGACGTCCGCGTCACCGTCGTCGCTTGAATCGTCAACACCGCGTCGCGTTCACTCCGCGACGTCCGACGCGTCCGTGTCTCCGACGGCTTCGCCGGCCGCTCGCTGACACGCACAATCCGCGTGCCCAACACGGCCGTTGCGGCCACGGATGCCCGCAAATACGGCTGGCCTTCGCCCGCCAACCGACGGTTCTGACACGCCCGTACTAGGAAATTCGCCGCATGATCCGGCACCGCCGCCTCGACGAACAATTCGGAACTGTCCGCTTCGCTATCCGCCACGCGAATCAGTACGACACCCGGCAACGACCGGGCCGCCGCGTAACACGCCCGATACCCCTCGATCCAACGATAGCTCTCCTTCTCGTCAATCGACTGAGACTTGCGGTTCGCCTTCGATTGACCGACGGTCTCCGGATCGCGTGACCACGTCTGACTCGCCAACACCCCCAACGGCACGCCGGTCGTCGTCACCGCCAACGACAGGTGGCAAAAGAACCCGCACCGATTGTCCGCGGCAAGTGGCCCGCCGACGACGCGTTCTTTCCGGGTCAGGTCGATCGCGGTGGTGTCCTGAGCGACGACGACGCAGGTCTGCTCGGCCATCCGTCGCCGGGTCGCGGCCTGGTGCGGGGCGAGCAGCCGGTCGGGTGTGATCGCGGGATGGTCGAAGAACCGATACGCGCCCTCGACCTCCGCTTCGCCGCGACACGCGGCCGGAATGCTGCGTTGCGGCTGATCGCCCAAACGCTCCAGCAACAACTTGTAGCGAGCATTCAACCGCTGATCCCCCAAATCGCAACCGTCCGTCTCCGTCCCAATGTCGTCCGTCATGAGTTGGCTCCCCAAACCAACACGAATAAGACTGACACCACACAAGCGCAAGACTGATGCGGAATAATGAGGGCCATGCCCTGGGCTGACA
>JANLRE010000546.1:0-1032 GCA_031368205.1 Fimbriiglobus sp.
ACCCGGTCCACGGCACGAAAGTTCCCGCTCTGGAACTGCCGATCAACCTCACCCCGGAGCGGCTAACCGACCGGCACAGTTTAATGAGCGCGCTCACGGCCACCGAGAAGAAACTCGAGTACGCTCAACGCGCCAACGCCATCGACGATTACCGCAGTCGCGCGTTTGCGATGCTGACATCCCCCTCGGCGCGGGAGATGTTCGACCTATCGCAAGAGCCGGTGAAAGTCACTGCCGAATACGGCCACACTCGCTTTGGGCAATCGTGTCTACTCGCGCGACGGCTGGTGGAATCGGGCGTGCCGTTCGTGCAGGTCAATTGGAGTGACCACGTTGAGGCCGAAGAAGATAGCGGTGATGGCGGTTGGGATCACCACTACCGCAACTTCCAAATCATGCAGGACCGCCACGCCATCTGGCTCGATCAAGCGATGAGTACGTTGGTACGCGACCTCGACCAACGCGGCCTGTTGAAGACAACGTTGGTGCTGGCCGTCGGCGAGTTCAGACGCGATCCGAAGATCAACAACAAGGCGGGCCGCGACCACTGGCCAGGGTGTTACTCGGCAGTGTTGGCAGGCGGTGGCGTGAAGGGCGGACGGGTGTTGGGCACCAGCGACGCGCGGGCCTTCGCCCCGGCTGACACCCCGTTGTCACCGGGCGACCTGTGTGCCACGATCCAACACGCCGTCGGGCTAACCAGCGAACAAACCGCCGGTATGGGGTTAGCCACACCGGGCCGCGTGATCGAGGAATTGTTCTAGCCCAGTTTGCCACCACGAATTACACGAATCAGACGAATAAAGCATTTGAAATCAGCATTGCTAGGAGCCACATGCCTCACTTGAGGATTGGTTTTCTTGCATCACAATCATTGCTTTGAATTCTGATTCGTTCGATTCGTGTAATTCGTGGTGAAACCTCTTTCCGCTCATCGTGCGTACCACGCCACGAGTTTGGCGAGTTCGCCACGGTCGGTGAGGGTTTGCATGGCCCAGGTTTGTCGACTGGCGCCGAGAAGTTTGTTGAAGC
>JANLRE010000571.1:0-4462 GCA_031368205.1 Fimbriiglobus sp.
ATGTTACGCGTCTTGCTCTTTTCCATTGCTGGAGAGGACAGGTTGGAGTGGCTTGATAAACGGTTGACACTACGAGCTAAACGTTTTCTACGCCGCATGCGGCAGTCTGTTTGTAAGTCAGAGGCTGTGCCGTACACGAGCCTCGGAGACTTCGTGCGGCGGGAGCGCCGCTGGGTGGTCGAGGTGCGGGTTCTGTTACAGCGGTGGTGGACGGAGTTCACTCGCTACTGGTAGCGTCAAAGGCCTAACCAAGCGCCGCAGCAGACGGCAGGGCCTGACGAGTCCCCAAAACCCGGTCCCTAATTCCCCGATCGCCGATTTCGGGCTATAATCCGAACGTCACGATGAAACCGCTTCGCGGCTCCGTCGTCTTATCCCGTAGTGTTCCCGCCACCACCTTCCGGAGTCGGCCCATGACCACGCCGTTGCTTCCGATCCAGCGTTCCGTTCGCAGTGCCCACCGGCGGCTGTTTTTGCAGAGCCTTCTGAACCGCTTGCCGGTGTGTTGGTCCGTCGCGATGGTTGGCGGGCTGGGGTGGGTGGTCGCGGAGCCGTTCCTGGCGGAGACGCCAGTTGCGGGGGTTCGCTGGTGGGTCGTCGGCGGGCTAGTGGCCGTCAGCACGATCGTCGCGTGGGTTTGGGCGAAGCGGGTCACGCCGTCGGTGAACAGTGCGGCGTTGGAAATTGACACCCGGTTCGGCTTGCGCGAACGGCTGACGACGGCGATGGGCCTGACTGAACTGGAGCGAAACACACCTGCCGGGCAAGCGGTGCTGGCGGACGCGGCGGAGAAGATCACGCCGATTGCGGTGAAGGAACGCTTCCCGGTCAGCCCCCGCTGGCACACCGCGTTCGTGCCCGCCCTGGCCGGGTGCATCGCGCTCGCGGCGGTTTACCCGATCAACACCGTGACCGACCTGTTCGCGGACACTACCGAAACTGCCAAGAAGAAGGCCGACGCCGTCGTCGAACCGAAGCTCGACCCCAAGGCCCAAACGCCGTTCACGCAGCGTAACAAGCCGCCAGAACTGGCTGCCCGCCCGGAGAAGTCTAAGGAACTGAAGGAACTCGAAGAACAGATCAACGAGATGATCCGCAAGTTCGACACCGACCCGAACCGCGAGACCCAGGAAAAGCTCCGCGAGAAGGTGACCGAACTGACGAACATGGAAGAGAAAGTGAAGAAGTTCGAGAAGGAGAAGACCAACCGCCTCGAAAAAATGGAGCAACAACTCAAGCAACTCGAACGCCTGGAGAAGGACCAAGACTTCCAGGACGGCCCGGCCAAGAAGCTGAACGACGCCCTGTCGAAAGGCGACCTCAAGAAGGCCCAAGACGAGTTCGAGATGCTCAAGAAGAAGCTGCAAGAGAACAAATTGAGCGAGGAAGAAAAGCAGCAACTGGCCAAGCAGCTTGAGAAGATGAAGGAGCAAATTCAAAAGGCCGAGAAGAACAAGGACCGCGAGAAGAAGCTAAACGACCTCGCCAAGAAGGCCCGCGAAGAAGGCCGCATCGACGACGCCGAGTCGCTGGAACGCGAACTGAAGCAGCTTCAATCACTCAATCAGGAAGCCGCCGAGACGACTAAGCAACTCGCTGAGAAGCTCGACAAGGCGCAGAAGGCACTCGAAAAGGGCAACGTCGAAGAGGCAGCGAAGGAACTCGAACAAGCCGCCAAGCAGTTACAACAAGCCGAAGGCGAGTTGCAAGACATCGAAGACGCCGACCAGTATTTGCAACGCCTGAAGGACGAGAAGAAGGACGCCTGCAAGAAGTGCGAAGGCGACAAGTTCAGTGACGAGTTCGACGAACAAGATGACGCCGAGTGGACTCCGTTCGGCAAACCCGGCGCCGGGCGTCGTAAGGAAGACAAGGACGGCAAGACCGCGTCCGACGACCAACGCATTCGCGGCCTGTTCGACCCCAAGGGCAAGAAGACCTACGGCGGCAGCACGAAGGGTGCCGCGTTCAAGACCGCGACGACCGGCGAACTCGGCCCCGCCATCCAATCCGCCGCCCAAGAAGCCCCCGCCGCCGCCGACAGCCAACGCCTCCCCCGCGACGCCAAAGAGTCCGTGAAGGAATACTTCCAGAACCTCGGCGGCCAACAACCGGGCGGGAACAAGTAATGTTGGGCAGACTGAGAATACGTAATGTCAAAT
This sequence comes from Fimbriiglobus sp., assembly GCA_031368205.1. Lineage (GTDB taxonomy): Bacteria > Planctomycetota > Planctomycetia > Gemmatales > Gemmataceae > Fimbriiglobus. Next base: position 2,163 of record JANLRE010000571.1, read on the forward strand.
ATTGCGTATTCTTAACTAATAACAATTCAGGTGAGATAGATAACTCAAGGAATGTTGCCCATGTCGAGTGAACTACCGACACCTTGGTCCGTGAAGGAAAAGCTTTGGTCGATGGCTAGAACTGCTGTTACCCATGAAGATGGTTTGGTGAATCAGCGGCTGACGTGGCTCATTAGCTCTCACTGGTTTTTGATCGGCGGTTTTGCTGCTATACAAGCTGGGCTATTCGCTGGGAAAGACAAAACACCTTGGATGATGATTGTTGTTGTCGAATCCTTCTTGGTAGTGCTATTCTTGTTCGCAATTTGGCTATGTACTGTCGTGGCATCATCTGTTGAGAGTGCATTTGAACACCTTCGGCATATCAAAGAGTGGTGGTACAGCATCTATCCCGAAGAACGTCTACCGGCTCGTCTACAGGTGGTCGTATCTGCGTTTCCAAAACCTTCAAAAATGGACTGTCCTTTGCCTGAAGGCCATGCGACAAAAGATTTCCCGCCGATCATGGGCGATTTTGGCTTCATGCCTTGTGCGGGAACAAGTCGCATCCCGTTCGTATTTCTATACCTTGATTTAGTAATCATCGTATTTTCAGCGATGTGCGGTGTGCTTTATACGGTTGATCTTGTCCGTACTTCTCATCTCTGGGTTCAGGCTTTGATCCCTTCCGTTGTTGCCACAATTGGTGCTGGTGCCTTGGTGTATTTTTATCGCCGTATTGGTTCTATTTGGTGGTGGAGATGGATTCTATTTACCGTGTTCTTTTTGATTTCATGGTCAATCGTTGCCGGATTAATCTGGTACGTTACTCAGACACACACGCCCTAACGCCTAACCAAACAGTGCGGCAATAGTGCTTTAGAAGTGTTCAAACTTGCTCGTCCCTGCTGACAAGTAGCATGATCGTTCGGCTGCGGAGGGCATCTGCGTGAGGCAGCATCAGAACCGATGGCTACTGATATGGTTCGCCGCATACTTCATCAGTGTTTGTGGATTGTTCGTGGGTCTACCCCGATTGCTCGCTGATCCGTACCTAATAACGTGGAACTACTGGTGGGTGTTCCTGATTATCACCCCGACGATCGCGGTTGGCATCCTTGGACTGAGCAACAGGTTCAGCGGGTTGGCGGTGTTAATGTTCTACCTCGCCGCCGTCACCCTGGGGCTGTTTCTCGGTTGGTTTAGCCTCTGGCTCGCCGCCGCAGTATAGGCGCCTCCTTGCTGTGAATTGTCTTCGGAAGCTAGATTTCTTCGCCACTTCCGGAAGCTGTACCTGCGAAGTGAGAAACGCTTTTCCGGTGGGCTGGTTGTCATGGAAATCCAATTCGATCGCACGGCGCCCGGTGAGGATCGGTTTGAGGTGACGGTGACGAATCCGGAGGGCAAGGCCCTCCGAAAAGAGCGATACAATCGTGATGAAGTGGAAAAGACCTATCGTGAGTTGTTTGATAAGCCTACGCCACTGGCAAAGGATGAGCAAGAACCGCCGGATATGGCGGAGAGACGCGCGAAGTTCGAGGCACGTTGGGCCAAGATCAACGAGGTGTTTCCCAAACCCAAAGACGAGTTGAAATGATGCGACGGCCACAGGCAGGGATCGTTGTGGACTGAGATTATACCCCGATCGTAGAATGGTGTTCACATCTCTTCGGAATTGGCGTCAATCGGGAGTGCGAACGATGTTTCGCTGTGCTGTGGTCGTCGTTCTGGTTTCAGTGACGAACACGTTGGCCGACGATTGGCCTCAGTGGCGCGGCCCTTGTCGGGACGGCACGTCCACGGAGACGGGCTTGCTGGCCACGTGGCCGAAGGACGGGCCGCCGTTGCTGTGGAGTGTTGACACGCTGGGCGCGGGGTACGCCGGTCCGAGCGTGGTCGGCGAGCGAATTTTCATGATGGGGTCGGACGGCGAAACGGAATACCTCACGGCGATGGCGGTTGACTCCGGGCGGGAAGTTTGGCGGGTCAAGCTGGGGCCGGAGTTTAAGAACGGTTGGGGCCACGGCCCGCGCGGAACGCCCACGGTGTTCGGAGATACGGTCGTTGGTCTTGGTGCCCAAGGGGTTCTTGCCTGCGTGGAGAAGGCGACTGGCAAGGAACTGTGGCGGACCGATCTGCGCAAGGACCACTCCGGGCGGCTCATGCGGGGCAACATTCTGGATTTCGACTGGGGGTACTCGGAATCTCCGTTGGTCGATGACGGCCACGTGATCGTTTCGCCGGGCGGCGCGAACGGCACCGTGGCTGCTTTTGACCTCAAAACCGGCCAACTTCTATGGCGGACGGCCAAGGTCACGGAC
>JANLRE010000595.1:0-1125 GCA_031368205.1 Fimbriiglobus sp.
TGCCCACGAATGCCCGAGTTTATTGTCGTTGCGGAGCAACGCGGCCGGACCGCCGTTGCTCATCAACACAATGTCGAGGTCGCCGTCGCCGTCGAAATCCAGGTACGCACACCCCCGACCCACCATCGGCTTGAAGAGGTCGGCCCCGCATTCTTTTGCCAATGCCGGTTCAAAGAGCCGTTGCGTATCGCCGGTGTTCCAGAACAGTTGAACGGGCTGTTCAAAGGTTTGTCCGCTCTGAATCGTCGCGATGTCCGGTTCAATGTGGCCGTTGCAGGTGAGCAAATCGAGCCGGCCATCCAGGTCGAAGTCGAAGTAAAAAGCACCGAACTTCAGCAGTTGGCGACTCGGTCCCGCCAGCCCGAACGCTAGCGCCGCATCGGAGAACAACATCTGCTTCGGGTTGCTGAGTTTCAGGAAGGTGTTCGACTCGTTCGCAAAATTCGTGATGAGCAGCGCGGACTTCCCCGGCGCATACTCGCCCCAATCAATGCCCATCCCGGCACGCGGGCGGCCCTCGTCGGCGTAGGCCACCGCAATTCGTTCGCCGACTTCCTCGAAGACTCGGGTGCCGTTCGGACCGGGGATGTTGTGGTAAAAGAAGTTCCGCACCTTGTCGTTCGCCACGACGAGATCGGGCCAACCGTCCTCGTCCGGGTCGCAAATCACAACGCCCAGTGACTTCGCCAATGGTCGTTGTTTCGCGTTCGGTCCGGTGCCGTCGGGTTGGGTGATCGGCAAGCCGACCGCTTTGGAAACATCTTCAAATCGCTTGCCGTCGATGTTGCGATACAGCGTACACTGGGCACCATCAAACTCACTCGGCGCCACGTAGGCACGCTTGCCACCTTGCAACGTGGAACTCACGTTCAAGTCCGATTTCGGCGACCATGTTAAGTAATGACAGACGAACAGATCGAGTTTGCCGTCACCATCGTAATCCACAAACGTCGCCGACGAGCCGAACGGAATCGGCTGATCCCACTTCAAAAAGTCGTCCCACGAGCAGCGCGGAAGCGGCACCGATCCACCGAGGTTTGCGGTATCGGTAACCTCAGTGAATTTCTTGCCGCCGTCGTTGTGGAACAGCCGATGCTTGCCGATGCAAGTGATGAACAAATCTGG
>JANLRE010000617.1:0-10643 GCA_031368205.1 Fimbriiglobus sp.
CCTCTTGCAGGCGGAACAACGGGTAAAACGTATCAAGCACTTCGGCGGCATCGCCGATCACGAGTAAAATCGCAGGCATCACAACTCTCCGCACCAAGGAACCGATTCGGGGTTACTATTCAGCCATGTCGTTCGTGACCGTTGAATTTTATGGCGTCCCTCGTCACCGCGCCGGTGTGGCAGAGTTGCGCATTGAGCCGGGAACTGTGGCGGATGTTTTAGCACGAGTGACACAGCACTGTCAGGGACTATCAACGTTGATAAACGCTGATGGGGAATTGCTGTCACACTACCTCCTGTCGGTCAACGGCGAGCGATTCGTGACGAGCATGGCCGAAGAATTACCCGCCGGTTCGCGGCTCTTACTGCTGTCCGCTGATGCGGGGGGGTGATCGCTTACAACTCAATTCTTCCTTTCAAGAAGCCACCTTTCATGCCCGCGACCGTCATCAACATTTGTCGCTTCACCCACGGGATTCGTGGCATCAGTGGCAACGCGATGTCACGCCCCCAGCCCAGTATCGACCAATCCGCCTGGAAGAACGGCGAGAGCAAATACGTGATCGTACCGTAGTAGCGAATGTAGTCGCGTTGGCGTTCGTAGAAAGTTTCAAACGCGGTGTGCGGGTCGGGCGCGGCACGCAGGCACTCGGCGAAACGCCACGCATCGACCATTGCGAGGTTGATGCCTTGCCCCAGGTGCGGACTCATCGCGTGAGCGGCATCGCCCAGGAACAACATGTGCCGATCGAACCACCGTGGCATCCAGACGTGTTGGTAACTCGTGAGTAGCAGTTGATCGAAGTCGTGCAGAAAGTCCAGGATTTCCGCCGATTCCGGCGCGAACGTGAGGATCTCCGCCTTCAACGCAGGCAGTCCGCGTGCCCGCAGCTTGGCAAAGTCGCGGACCGGCAACCCCCAGTAAAGCGTGCTGAGGCCGTCGCCCAGTGGCAGCAACCCGAACAGCTTGTGGTTGCCGCGCACGACTTGAAGCAACTTGTTCGGCACCGGCGATCCAGGGGCAATCAACCACAATGTCCCGTGGTCGTACTGTGTGACGCTAGCGACGAACCCACAGGCTTTGCGCAACCGAGACCGCGCGCCATCGCCGACCATCACGAAGTCGAACGGGCCGTGTTTCTTGTCGTGACTGTCCACGAGGTACACACCGTCCGATTCCACGACACGACGGACGATGTTGCACCCCAACTCCAACGCGACGGGTTGTGTGTTCACGAGGTCGTGAATCGCTTCAAACAACACCCCGCGATGCACGCCATACGCATGACACCCTGCTTCAAAGTCACAATAACTCGTCTTGATGAGTTGCCCACCGCTGACGTGCCGTGCGTCCAAACATTCCAGCGGCGCAGCGCGTTTCAACACCCGGTCCAGCACACCCAAGTGGCGCAGGATCGCTTGCCCGGACATCTGGAGCAACACGCCCGCGCCCGCCGGCCCGACGACCGGGGCTTGCTCCAACAACGTGACTTCGTGGCCATCTTTGGCGAGCAAATACGCCGACAGCCCCCCCGCCATCCCGAAGCCGACAATCCCAACCCGATACCGCTGCGACATGGGCGAACCTCTGGGCGATTGCAGAAGCTGATGGTTCTACCGCATACGATGACAGGACACAACCAGTTCAACGCGGGATGCCGATGTTTGGTTACCACGGACGATACTTGCGGATCACGTTGCCAACCGGACATGTGGAAGCGGTGCCGTTGTCCGAAGCCGTGTTGCGGCAGTTCATCGGCGGTGTCGGGTTGGCGGCCTATCTGTTGCACCGGGAATGCCCCGTGGGTGTCGATCCGGTTGCGCCGGAATCGCCGATCATTTTCGCGTTCAGCCCGCTGGTCGGCACACCGCTCACGACTTCGGCCAAGTTCACGGTGGTCGCAAAATCCCCACTCACGCAGCGGTTTAACGACGCCCTTTCGTCGTCCCACTTCGCCATCCACGGGAAGCAAACCGGCTACGACGCCATCGTCATCGTGGGTCGGTGCGAACAACCGTCGGTGATTTTGATCGATGACAACGGTGTGTCACTCGCGCCTGCTGATGACATCTGGGGGAAGACGACATCCGCTGGTAACACGATGTTGGAAGAACGATTCGGCAGCTCGTACACGTTCGCCGTCATCGGTCCGGCGGGTGAAAAATTGGTGCGGTTCGCCACGCTCAGCTTCGATAGTCGCCACGCAGGTCGTGGTGGTCTGGGGGCAGTTCTCGGGTCGAAGTTGGTGAAGGCGATTGGCGTTCGCGGTACGAACCGCACGCCGCTTGCAGACCCGATGGCAGTGGTAGCGGCGGCCCGCGATTTGTCGAAACGGTCCTTCGGACCCGCCACTGCGAAGTACCGCGAACTCGGCACCGTGGCGAATTTGCTCACTTTCAACCGGATGAACGCGCTCCCGACCCGCAACTTCCAACAAGGCCAATTCGCCGACGCCGACGCCATCTCCGGCGAGAGCTTTAACGCCGGCCACCGTGTGGCGAAAAAGTCCTGCGCCGCCTGTACGATCGGGTGCGAACACATCTACAAGTCTGGCGAAAAGGGCGTGCGTTTAGAGTACGAATCGCTGTTCGCGCTCGGGCCGTTGTGTGGCGTGGGGGACCGCGACATGATTTTGCGCGCCGCCAGTTTGTGCGATGAACTCGGCCTGGACACGATCTCCGCCGGGGCCACGATTGCGTTTGCGATGGAGTGCAGTGAGCGAGGGTACATTCCCCATCAGTTGCCGTTCGGTAGCGGTGACATCGTGTTGTCACTGTTGAACCTGATCGCCAAGCGAGAAGGGTTAGGCGACGTACTAGCGAATGGCTCGCGGATAGCATCGGAGACGTTCGGTTGCAGTTCGTCCGACTTCGCGCCGCATGTGAAGGGACTGGAATTGCCGGGCTACGAACCGCGCACCCTGCAGGCGATGGCACTCGGGTTCGCGGTCGGCACGCGCGGTGCGGATCACAACCGAAGCGGGGCGTATGAAGTCGATTTTTCGAGCGTCGGCGATCGACGGCACGGCACCGCTGAATCCGCACAACTGGCAATCGACACCGAAGACCGTGCAGCACTGATTGACTCACTCATCTTGTGCAAGTTCTTACGCGGTGTCTTCACCGATATTTGGAACGAGACAGCGGAGTTGTTGTCCCATGTGACGGGTTGGGATGTGACCGCGACCGAACTTCGCACCACCGCCTGCCGAATCATCACCGCGAAAAAACTGTTCAACATCCGTGAAGGTTGGACCCCCGCCGAAGACACACTCCCAAAGCGATTTCTGAGCGAACGACTGCCCGACGGCACCAGCCCCGGCGCGACCTTGACAGCCGAACGGCTTCAGGACATGGTATCGGCCTACAACTTGGCACGCGGGTGGACTTGTGACGGGTGGGTTCCGGCGGAACGGATCGACGAGTTAGAATTGCGGGCCGCGCTGGACGAAAACATTTATACACTACTGACACCGAACTAACCGCGATTGGCATTCCCCGCAAAAACCTATGGCACTACTCGACACGAAACCGCTCACCGTGACCGCCCTCACCAACACGGTGAAGTTGCGGTTGGAGGAGCATTTTGCCGGCGCGTGGGTGATGGGTGAAGTGACGAACTTCGTGCGGGCGGCGTCGGGGCACATCTATTTTTCGCTGAAAGACTCGGGTGCGACCCTTCGGTGTGTGATGTTTCGCGGCTTCGCACTGCGGCTGCGATACGACCCCCGCGACGGGATGCAGGTGGTTGCGCGAGGCGGCATCACGGTCTATCCGCAACGGGGTGAATATCAACTCATCGTTGAAGAACTCACGCCCAAGGGCATCGGTGCCGCCGAACTCGCGTTGCGACAACTGAAGGAAAAGTTGCTGCAAAAAGGGTACTTCGACCCGAAGCGCAAGAAGCCGTTGCCGAAGTATCCCCGGCGGGTCGCGCTCATCGCCAGCGCCACCGGCGCGGCAATCCGCGACATGCTCGAAATCCTCACAACTCGCTGGCCCTTGGCGGATGTCATCGTGCGGCCGTCGCGGGTGCAGGGGGAAGGCGCGGCTCAGGACATCGCAGCATCAGTGCGGTTGCTCAACCGGCTGCACAAACTGCGAACGTTGCCGCTCGACGCCATCGTGATCGGGCGTGGCGGTGGTAGTTCGGAAGACCTCGCGGCGTTCAACGAAGAGATTGTCGCGGATGCGATTCATGAATCGGTGGTCCCGGTCGTGTCGGCGGTCGGCCACGAAATTGACGTGAGCATCGCGGACTTGGTGGCGGACTATCGCGCCCTGACGCCGTCGCAAGCGATCACCGCGTTGACGCCGGATCGCGGCGAGTTGATGGACGGCCTCATGGATTTGAAAGACCGCCTCGGGGACGCCGTGGTTCATCGCATTCAACTGGCCCGCCAACGGGTCGATCAACTCGCGGACCGACCCGCATTAAGAAAGCCGCTGCAACGGGTCCGTGACCTCGAACAAGAACTCGATGAAACCGTGACGCGACTTCAGCGGGCGGCGAAAGTGAACGTGCAACGGCACCAAGACAAACTCGTCGCGGTGGCGGATCAACTGGAAAGCTTGAGTCCCTTGAATGTGCTGAAGCGCGGCTATAGTTTGACGAAGGCCGTCGATGGTGAACACTTGATCCGTTCCGTCACGGACGTGAAGCCCGGCGAGCGGATCATCACCCGCGTGGCCGACGGCGAGATTGAATCCGTTGTGCAGCCGAAACGGGACAGCGGAACGACAAGGATTTGACATGCTTGAACCGACACCGCAACCGCCCCGATTTGAACAAGCTCTTGCCGAGTTGGAACGCATCTTGCGCGACCTCGAAGACGGCACCACGTCGCTCGAAGAATCACTCGCCCGGTACGAACGGGGCATCGGCCTGCTGAAACACTGCTACGGCCAACTGCGAAGTGCCGAACAAAAAATCCGCCAACTGTCCGGCGTCGGCGAAGACGGCAAGCCCGACCTGAAACCCTTCGACCACACCGCCTCCGTCGAAAAACCCAAGCCCCCGCCCACCCGTCGCCCCAAGCCCCCCATCGACCCCGTCAACGGCGACGAATCGCCGTTTTAGTGAGCAGTCATCCTGAAGTTGGACTGCAAAGCAGATAGGGATCAATGCTCAAGCTCTCCCGGCAGCTTTGATGATCTCTACCAGTCGTAAGAAGTCATGTTCGGGGAAAAACTTGAGGATGCTTGCGATTTCGCTGATTTGCACTGTACGGAGCCAACACGCATAAAACCAAGTCGTTGCTACCAGACCTGTTCGGGGATGGCCGTTTGCAATCCCGATCACCTCGACCGCAAAGTATTCGTTGCCGGGTTCCGGCGAAGTACGTGAACCACATGCGACACGGAATTCTGCTTCAGGACTGTTTGTTTCTGGCTTGGACAAAATCACCAAGGGGCGGACTTTCCAACCACGTCCGTGCATGTCGTCCACACCTGCCATGACAATTCTGCCCGGTGTCAATCGGTTGAAATCATACGGGTTCATGGGCGAAAAAATCCGTTTAGGGTTGACACTCAGTCAACGTCCTGTGGGACGAACGAGATCAACCCCGACTCGAATGCTTTGCGGGCACGATCGACTTCGTCATGGGTTAGCTCTGGCAACTCAGAAAGTTTCCGCGCCGCCAGAATACAGCGAAGCTCCTCATCCATTTCACTTGCAATAGAATCGAGAGGATAGTCCACCAAGACCGCCTTCAAGCGTTCAATTTCAACTGCGGTCAAGTCGTAAATCGACGACCAATGCGAAATCTGTTCGCCATATTTGGTGTCTAGTTTTAGAGGCTCAGAGATCATTGTTGCTCCTATCGTCAAACTCTCAATAATTTGATTTCTTTGAGACACGGGCAGTCCGAACTGTATTGCGCGCCGCTGAATCGCTGATTGCCAACTCGTGACGAGTTCAATTTTACACCGAATGATGCAATACTTTTAGCTGCGCAACAAGCAGAATTCAGGATTAACAGTCGCTCCCGTTACGGGAATGGTCAAGCGGAAAGGCTCGTGCTATGCGCCGCACACTTGACCCGCATTGGCTGAGCGTTTACCATTTGAGTACCTGCCGTTCGGCACAGTGCCTGCTGTGCATCACGATTACTCATCGTTTTCAGATTTCGGGAGATGATATGCGCTGGATGCTCTCCCGTGCCGTGGCGCTGGTTGCGTTATTGTTGGGTTCGGTTGCGATCGCGCAACCCCCGCAAAATGCGTTGCCACAACCACGAATTACGTCCGTGTTCCCGATGGGTGCCAAGTTCGGCACCACGGTCGAACTCACGGTCAACGGCACTGACCTTGATGACGCTTCGGCGCTGTTCTTTTCGCATCCGGGGTTGTCCGGGGAAATCGTGGCGTTGCCGGTTCCGAAGGTGGACCCGAAGGCCAAGGTGGACCCGAAGGCCAAGGCGATGAACAAAAAAGGGCCACCACCGACGAGCGTGAAATGCAAAGTCACGGTCGCCGCAAATGTTCCGGTCGGGCAATACGACCTGCGGTTGGTGAACAAGTTTGGCCTGAGCAACCCACGATTTTTCGTGGTGAGCGATCTGCGCGAAGTGGAGGAACTCGAACCGAATGACGACGCGATTTCGATGGAATCGACCGGGGCGGTGACAGGTGGGGCGGCAGGGTTGCCGACCAAGAACACGCCTCGGGCGCAACGCATCGAACTCGGCACGGTCGTCAACGGGGTCATCTCGACACCGACGGACGTGGATTACACGGTGTTCGCCGGCAAGGCCGGGCAACGGGTGTTGCTCCACTGCGCCACGTCTTCCATTGATAGCCGCGCGCGGCCACTCGTGGAAGTGTTCGATCGGGGCGGCAAGCGGGTCGGTTTGAACCGCAATTACCACGACAATGATGCACTTTGTGACGTGACACTGAGTAGCGATGGCGACTATTTTGTGCGGGTGAGTGAGTTTGCGTATCAACAAGGTGGCCCTGATTTCTTCTACCGGCTAACTGTCAGCATTGGGCAGTGGATTGACGCGGTTTTCCCGCCGGTTGTGAACCCCGGTCAGCCGACAGCGGTGACTGTGTACGGTCGCAACTTGCCGGGTGGCAAACCCGTGCCGGGCCAACTGATTGATGGTCGCCCGATCGAATCTATCACGACAACCATCACTCCCCCAACCGATCCGGCGGCACGAACGAAGTTGAATCTTCGCGGTCACGTGGCGCCACCGATGGGGCTGCAAGACGGCTTCGAGTTTCGGTTGCCGGGGTCGAACGCCGTGCCGATCTATTTGAGCGATGCGAAGATCGTCCGTGAGGGAACGGCGGACAACGACAAGCCGGAAACCGCAGAGGCGATCCCGGTGCCGTGCGATGTCGCGGGCAGCATCGAGAAACGCTACGACCGCGACTTCTACAGCTTCATTGCGAAGAAGGGCGACGTGTACTACATCGAGGTCGTCGCCGACCGCATCGGCAGTGTCGCCGATCTCTCGCTCCGGGTTCGCAACGATAAAAACGCCGAACTGGCTGGCGAACTCGACGACGACAACGATTCCCTCCAACCAATCACATTCTTCACCCGCAGTAGCGACCCGCCCGCGTTCAAGTTCACGGTCCCGGCGGACGGGAAGTATTTGATTCTCGTCGGAAGCCTGGACGCGAACGTAAACTACGGTCCGCGTTGTTACTACCGGCTCCGGGTGAGTTTGCCCAAGCCCGATTTCCGTGCCATCGTGATGCCACGGAGTCGGGAGTTGCCCGCCGTGGTCACGGCCAACGCCGAAGGCGAAACCGCTTACGACGTGTTCGTTCATCGCGTGGATGGCTTCACTGCGCCGGTGACTGTGACGGCCACGGGATTGCCGACGGGCATCACCGCGAAACCGGCACTCGTTAACACGGGAAGCCGCTGGGGCACGCTGGTTCTCAGTGCAGCGGTCGCAGCGCCGGAGTATACCGGGCCGATCGCCATCACCTGTTCCGCAACCATTGAAGGCAAACCGATCACCCGCGACGCCCGCCCCGCAACGATCACCTGGGGACTGCCGCCGCAGCAACCGAATATCCCCACGGTCACCCGGTTGGATCAACAGACATTACTCGCGGTGCGGACCGAGAAGGCGACCTTTCGCATCAGCACCGATTTTGCGACCGCGACGGTGAAGACGAAAGACAAAGACGGCAAGGACAAGGATGAAAAAGTCTCCGGGACCATCTACGTCAAGCCGGGCGACAAGCTCACGGTGCCGGTTAAAATTGCGTGGCAATCCGGCGAAGCTCGGGCGAACCCGTTGACCATCATTGCCGAAGCGACGCAACTGAACCCGCAAGCCGCACCGATCACCGTGAACAACAACCAACCCGTTGTCGTGCCGAAAGAAAAGGCCGACAGCCCGATTACCTTGGATGTGAAAGCCAACGCGCTGCCGGGTATTTACACAGTCACGTTGCGGGCCGAAACCCAAATCAACACCGTTCGGGATCCCGCACAGCCGGACAAGAAAACGCCTGCCACCGTGGCCAGTTACGCAGCCCCGATCGAAGTGACGGTGGTCCCAAATGCGGTGGCTAAACTCACGGTTCAACCACCCAAGACTCCGCTCAAGCTCGGTAGTGCGGCGGAACTCACGGTGAAAGTGGAGCGGTTGGCGGATTACACCGGGGAGTTCGAGATCACCCTGACGTTACCCAAGGATACCAAAGGCGTCACGTTGAAAGGGGTCACGATTCCTACCGGAAATGACGAGATCAAGTTGCTAATCGACATCGCGGAGGATGCCAAAATTGGCACGCTGTCCAACGTCATCGTCCAAGCCACCGCCACGCTCCACGGCAAAATCCGGCTGTACCACGAAGCCAAGTTGAATTTGAACATTGTGAAGTAACACAAAAGTAACCACACCCGAGATTACCATGCGTCCAGTCCTTTCGCTTGTCGCCGTTGGCTTGTTGGCGAACCTTGTTTGCAGTGCGGACCCCCCGGCAGCGGGGTTAAAACCGATTGCCGTGGCGAAGCTGGATCGCAAGGAACCGATCCGCTACGAGAAAGACGTAGCACCGATCCTGATGGCAAAGTGTCAGGTTTGTCACGCCGGGAAGCTCACCGAAGGCAAGCTCGATATGGGCACCCATGCGGCACTCATCAAAGGCGGCAAGCGGGGGCAAATCATCATCGTGCCGGGCAAGGCGGAGGAAAGCTTCTTGTGGCAAAGCAGTAGCCATCGCGTCAAGCCGATCATGCCGCCGAAGTCCGAGAACAACCCGCTGACGCCCGAAGAAGTGGCGGTGTTGAAGCTGTGGATCGACCAGGGTGCGAAGGGGCCGGTGAACGACGTGCGGGCGAAAACCCAAGTCGTCCTTAGCCTGCCGCCCGTCTTGGTGAAGCCGGTCCGGGCGGTGGCCATCAGCCCCGACAAGAGTACGGTTGCCGCGAGTCGTGGGAACCAGATTCACCTGTTTGAAACGAAGAAGGGCGACTTCGTGAAAACCCTCGTCGATCCGAATTTGAAGACCGCCGACGGCAAGTCCGCGAACGCCGCCCACCTGTCACTGGTCGAAGCGATGGCATACAGCCCGGATGGGAAAACGTTGGCGACGGGTAGCTATCAAGAAGTGAATCTCTGGGACATGGAGAAAGGCACGATCCGACAACGGCTGACTGGGTTCAGCGATCGGGTGGTGACGATTGCGTATTCCCTGGATGGCAAGTACCTCGCAACGGGTGGCGGGGCGCCGACCGAAGACGGCGAAATCCGAATCTTTGACGCGGCCACCGGCCAGATGCTCACGGACATCAAAGGGGGCCACAGCGACACCGTGTTCGGCGTTTGCTTCAGCCCGGACGGGAAATTCCTGGCAACGGGGGCCGCCGACAAGTTTGTCAAAATCTTCGAGGTGCCGAGTGGCAAGTACGTGAAGTCCTTTGAAGGCCACACGCACCACGTGATGGATGTCGGTTGGACGCAAGACGGCAAGAAAGTGGTGTCCGCTGGTGCTGATAACATCGTCAAAATCTGGGATGTTGAGAAGGGCGAAAAACTCCGCGACATCCTCGGCCACCAAAAGCAGGTCACCCGGTTGGTGTTCGTCCCGAAGTCCCCGGCGTTTCTGACGGCAAGCGGCGACAATACAGCACGGCTGTGGAACAGTGACAACTTCGGCCAGACCCGGAGCTTCGCGGACGCGAAAGATTTTCTGTACGCCGTAGCAACCAGCACCGACGCTACACTCGTCGTGACCGGCGGGGAAGAAGGCATTATCAGACTGTACAACGGCACGACGGGACAGCTCGTCAAGGCGATGCTGCCACCCGATGCGGAACAAAAGAAAGACGACGTGAAAAAGGAAGCCGCACCTGCGACGAAGAAGAAGTAGGCCAATCAATCCGACACACGTGGCCACCGGCTGAGGAAGCGCAGCCGACGGTCAGCACCCCAGTCGCCGGGACATGTTCCCCACGCGGCTGGGGTGTATTTGTTGCAAAAAGCGTGGTCATGTCTGATCAGTAATTCAGGCGAATGGAACCGAGCCGGATATCGATATTAAAAAGATCGTGCGATTTGCCCAGAGCGACCCGCTTCGGCAACGCCCTGGGTTTCGGTCGTCTGAGAAAAGAGCGATACAATCGTGATGAAGTGGAAAAGACCTATCGTGAGTTGTTTGATAAG
>JANLRE010000626.1:0-1663 GCA_031368205.1 Fimbriiglobus sp.
CGGTCAACACCGCCGACAGTGCGGCCAGGATCAGGGAGAGGATGAACGCCCACTTCTTCTCCGCGAGCATCGACACGGAGGCCAGCACGATGCCCAGTTGGAAGCCGACTTCGGCGAAGTCGAAATACGGGTCTTTGCGGCGATACACGCCGAGTTGTTCCTGAAGCCCCTTGACCTTCTTCTCACCCCCCTCGTGGATCGACTTCGCCTTTTCAGACAGTTCGTCCTTGTCCGCTTTCATCCGCTTTTCTTCGGCAGTCAACTTCGCTAAAAGCGTAACTTTGTAGGCGGGAAAAGCACTGCCAGTTCCTTCTTTCTCAGCTTGCAAAGCTTCTCGCTCGTTTTTGTACAGTGCTTCACGTGTGGACTTGGATTGATACTGGCCCCAGGTGTTGAACTCTTCTTGTTTCGCCGCGTTATCGACTTGGGCTTCATCTTGCTTAATCAACGAGATTTCTTTCCCCGCGTCTTTGCCACCGAACGACGCGATTGCTAACCCCACCGCATAAACGGCGACGAATAGCGCGACGGTCCGGGTGAACGGGTTCTCCGCCCGTTCGTGAACTTCGTGCGGGTTCGGGATTTCAATTTCGGCCATGACGGTAACCTCGTGACGGGATGTGAGCGCGGGTTAAGATAGTTACCAGTCCCGGCAAGAACCACCCGTTGCGGTCAGAGCTTATTCCTTCGGTTTGCGTGCCCAACGGAGTTTGGCGGACCGGGCGCGGGGGTTGGCGAGTTTTTCGTCCGCCGTGGGTCGAATCGCTTCCTCGGAGGCGGCTTCGTAAGTGCCGTCTCGTAGCCCGGTGCGGAACGCCGCTTTCACGATCCGGTCTTCGCCGCTATGGAAGCTGATAATCGCCGCCGTGCCGCCGGGGTTGAGCAAGTGAGGCAACAACCGCAAGAGTTGTTGCAGGTTCGCCAGTTCACGGTTCACGAGAATTCGCAGCGTTTGAAACACACGGGTCGTCGGTAACAGCCGTTGCTTGCGGGCCGGGAATCGACCGGGGCCGAGGATCACGGTGACGGGTGCGGCCAGTTCAATCAGGTCGCGCAATTCCGTGGTGCGCTCGAACGGCTTCTCGACGCGGTGGTTGAAAATCGCGTTAGCGATTTTCTCGGCTTCGGGTTCATCGCCGAGGTCACGCAACGCGACAATCAAGTCTTCGAGCGGGATCTCGTTCAACAACTCTGCCGCCGTCTTGCCGCGGGTGCGATCCATCCGCATGTCTAGCGGGCCGTCCCGCATGTACGAGAACCCACGGTCGCGGTCATCGACTTGCATACTCGACATGCCCAGGTCTGCCAGCACGCCATCAACACCCATGATGCCTTCCGCCGCCAGGACGTTGGCGAGGCCCGCGAAGTTGCTGTGCTTCACCAAGTACGGGTTGCCGACGGCGGCGAGTAAGGCTTCGGCCTCTGCCAAGTACCCGGCATCCAGATCCGTCGCAATCAGTCGCCCTGTCGGCCCGACGCACTTCAGCAACTCCACGGAATGCCCCGCGTAGCCCAGGGTGCAATCCACCACGACTTGCCCCGGCTGCAAATTCAGCGTGGCCAACACCTCGGGCAGCAACACCGGGACGTGTTCCCCCGGTTTCGTCGTGCGCGGCGATTTCTTGTGGCGAACCCGGTGGTACGGCCGCTTCTTTCGACGTTC
>JANLRE010000638.1:0-1319 GCA_031368205.1 Fimbriiglobus sp.
CCCTGAAATGGTCGCACAACCTGAGCCCAGGGCGTTGCCCTGGGTAGCGCAATATGCCGACAGCACCCTCCCCCGTCTCTGCCGTTCCGGACCTCCGCGGACGCTTCGGCCCTTACGGTGGCCGGTTCGTCCCCGAAACACTGATGTTCGCGCTCGAACAACTCGACAATGCGTATCGCGATGCCAAGATCGATCCCGCGTTCCAGACCGAGTTCCACCGATTGCTCAACGAATACGTCGGGCGGCCGTCGCGGTTGTACTTCGCGGAGCGGTTGACGAGGGAAGCGGGCGGGGCGCGGATTTATTTGAAGCGGGAAGACCTCAACCACACCGGGGCGCACAAGATCAACAACGCCATTGGGCAGGCGCTGCTTACTAAGCGGATGGGCAAGAAACGGGTGATCGCGGAAACCGGGGCGGGGCAACACGGCGTGGCGTCGGCAACGGCTTCAGCGCTGTTGGGGCTGAGTTGCAAGGTTTACATGGGTGTCGAGGACGTTCGTCGGCAAGAGTTGAACGTCTTCCGGATGAAGGCGATGGGGACCGAAGTTTATGGAGTCACGTCGGGTAGCAAGACGTTGAAGGACGCCACCAACGAAGCGATGCGGGAGTGGATGAGTACGGTCGAACACACGCACTACATCATCGGCAGCGTTGTCGGGCCGCACCCGTTTCCGATGATGACCCGCGACTTTCAAAGCGTGATCGGCGTGGAAACGCGGCAGCAATCGCTGGAACAGATCGGCTGCCTGCCGGATGTCGTGGTGGCGTGCGTGGGCGGCGGGTCGAACGCGGCGGGGATGTTTTACCCGTTCGTGGATGACGAATCGGTGGAACTCGTCGGCGTGGAAGCGGGTGGGCTTGGCCTGACCGCCGGCCAGCACGCCGCTACGCTGACCTTCGGGCAACCGGGCGTGCTACACGGCAGTTACAGTTACGTGCTTCAAGACGACGACGGGCAAACTGCGAACGTCCACAGCGTGAGTGCGGGCCTTGATTACCCTGGTGTCGGCCCGGAACACAGTTACTGGAAGGATGCGGGCCGCGTCCGCTACTGCAACGTCAGCGATGACGAAGCGCTGGAAGCGTTCCACCTCTGCGGACGGCTCGAAGGAATTCTGCCCGCACTCGAAACCGCCCACGCGGTTGTCGAAACCATGCGGATCGCCGCGAAACGGGACAAGGACGACATCGTCGTGCTGTGCTTCAGCGGCCGTGGCGACAAGGACTGCGCCGAAGTCGCCCGCGTGATGGCGACGAAGAACAGGTGAAAGAATTCGTTTTGTAGGTCGTGGTCGAGTCTTCGAGGCCCGACGGAG
>JANLRE010000667.1:0-1352 GCA_031368205.1 Fimbriiglobus sp.
GTTGGCAATGGCGGAGGCGTTGCCGCGAACGACGGGGGCGATGTTGCACCTCGATGCGGTGCATCGGACGCAGAACCCGCTTGGGCCGATACTCGCCGGGAAGTTGCGCTGGGTTGCGGCGGATGCGGTGGGGTGCGAGTACGCCAAAAAGTACGCCGAGGCCGATTTGGTGCGGGCAGGGATGACAGCGGAAGATGTGCAGAAACTCGGCGGGAACATTCGAGAGCTTCCGGAGAAGGAACGGCTCGCACTTCAATTCGCTCACAAAATGACGAAGGCCGCGCACACCGTGACCGATGCGGAATTTGCCGAAGTGCTGAACGAGTATGGCCCGGATTTGACCGTGGCGTTGGTGCATACACTGGCCCACGCCAACTTCCAAAACCGCGTCTTCCTCGCACTGGGTGTGACGGTCGAAACGGGTGGTCCGCTCGCCCCGGTGGACCCGTTTCCGGACGCCAGCGTGCAAGCCAAAGTCATCGCCCCGGATCGCCCGGACTGGAACACGGTTATTGCCAAAGATCGCACACCGGCCCCAGGTGCCCGACCCGAGTGGTCTCAAAAGAGTCCGACGGAGTTGATCGAGAAGAAGGGTTTGCAGAAGGCGCGTGCTTCACGGATTCCGTTGCCACCGGCCAGTCAATTGGCAGCGATCCCGGCTTCGTCGCAACGGGTGGTCTGGAGCCAAGTCAGTTTGGTTTACCAACCGCTGCTGACGAAAACGTGGTTCGAGACGATGGGGATTTTTCAACAAGAAGCGAAGTTCAACCGCGTCTTCTCGAACTCGTACTTCTGGGTGGTGACGCGGAGCAATGATTGCTTTTATTGAATGGGTCATAGCGAAATGCTGCTCGCGGTCGCGGGCCTCAAAGACGACGAAGTGAAACAACAAGTCCAAAAACTGATGACCCCCGATTGGCCGGACTTCACCCCGGCGGATCGGCAAGCGTTCACGTTCGCCCACAAACTGACGCGGGAACCGGCGACGATTTCGGACCACGACATTCGCGCCCTGAAAGCCACCTTCGGCCCGGACCGGACGATCGACTTGATCTGGTACGGCGCGTGGTGCAACTACATGACCCGCGTCGCCGACGCCTTCCAACTCCCCCTCGAACGCACCAACGTGTTCGCCGAAGCCGAAGCCGAAGCGAAGAAAGTGGAGGCAAAGAAGTGATAGTCTTGCAGTATTGCGGATCGAGATCACCACCGGAACCACCGCGATGCGCCAGTACAGCGTCAAGAGCCAACAACACATCGTCCAACTGCGATTCCGAACCAACTCGGCGGACCTAGCTGGGATCGTGTCATCTGGGCGTAAGTTGATTTGGTGGGACTTAATGAGCGGAAAA
>JANLRE010000724.1:0-7353 GCA_031368205.1 Fimbriiglobus sp.
TGCCCGGCGGCTTCCGGAGTGCTTTGATGGGAATTGGTGTCGTCACACGCAGAGGCATACGGAACTCCAGGTAAGCGATCTCAAAGCCGGCTGCGACCCCTGCCGGGGTCGTGACAATTCGTGTCAGAAACCTGGGGTGTCGCTGCGCTCAACCCCAGGCTAATCGCTGCAATCCCTACCGGGATAAAACCAACCCGAGCATACCGATAGGGCACCCACTCAATACCCGATCTCCGACACCCGATCTCCGATACCCGATACCCGATACCCGAATTTACTTCTTCCCGAGTTGGCCCGTTGCCGCTTTCACGACGGCGTCCGTGGTGAAGCCGAAATATTTCTGCAAGTCCTTCAGGGGTGCAGAGGCGCCGAAGGTGTGCATCCCGATGATGACGCCGGTGGTCCCGGCGTAGCGTTCCCAGCCGAAGGTGCTGGCCATCTCGACACAGACGCGGGCCGTAATGGCAGGGGGGAGAACCGTGTCGCGGTACTCCATGGATTGCTTCTCGAACAGTTCACACGACGGCAAACTCACGAGCCGCACTTTCACGCCGTCGGCTTTGAGTTTCTCGAAGGCGTCCACGCAAATCGGCAACTCGCTGCCGGTGGCAATCAGGATCACATCTGGCGTACCCGCGACGGCATCGGCCAACACGTAGCCGCCCTTGGCCGTGCCACTTGCGGGGGCAAACTTGGTGCGATCGAGCGTCGGTAACGCTTGACGGGAGAGCGCCAGAACAACGGGGTGGTGCTTCTCTTGCACCGCGTAGCGGTACGCTTCGGCGACTTCGTTCGCGTCACCGGGCCGCAACACGACCAGATTCGGAACGGCACGCAGGCTGGCAATTTGCTCGATCGGTTGGTGCGTTGGGCCGTCTTCGCCAACGCCGATGCTGTCGTGGGTGAAGATGTAAATCAGTGGGATTTCCGAGAGGGCTGCGAGCCGGATCGGCGTGCGACCGTAATCACTGAAGATCAAAAACCCGGCGGCGAACGGACGCAGTTTCGAGAGCGACAACCCGTTGGTGATCCCGCCCATTGCATGTTCGCGGACGCCGAAGTGCAAGTTGCGCCCGGCGTAGGACTTCGCTTGAAAATCACCCGCCCCTTCAAACAACAACCGCGAGTTGTTCGACTTGGCCAAGTCCGCCGACCCGCCGATCATCCACGGAATCGCCTTGGCAATCGCGTTGAGTACCTTGCCCGAAGACTCTCGGGTTGCCAACCCCTTGGCATCCGGTGGGAACACGGGGATCGACGCTTCCCAACCGGCGGGCAGGTCGCGTTTGTCCATTGCTTCGAGTTGCGTGGCCAGTTCGGGGAACATCGCTTTGTACTGCGTGAACCGGGAACTCCATGCGGCATGGAGTTCCGCGCCGCGCTTGCCGACGTGGGTTTTGAAGTGGTCGTAAACGCCGTCCGGCACCAGGAATTTGGCGTCTTCGGGCCAGCCGTAGAACTTCTTGGTGAGTTTGATTTCGGCATCGCCCAGCGGGGAGCCGTGGGCGTCCGGGGAGTTCTCTTTGTTCGGCGAACCGTAGCCGATCCGGCATTTCACGACGACGAACGTCGGGCGGTCGGTGGTCTTCTGGAAGTTTTCGAGCGCCGCGGAAAGTTGGGCGGTGTCGTTGGCGTCACTCACATGCAGGACGTTCCAGCCATACGCCAGGAACCGGGCGGCCACATTTTCCGTGAAGGCCAAATCCGTGTGACCGTCGATTGTCACCGTGTTGTCATCGTACAGCCAGCACAGGTTGTTGAGCTTCAAGTGCGCGGCCAGCGACGCGGCTTCACTGGAGATGCCTTCCATCATGCAGCCGTCGCCGCAGATGGTGTAGACGTTGAACCGGAAGAGGTCTTCAAACCCGGCTTTGCCGTAGTTCGCGGTCAACCACTTCGACGCCATCGCCATCCCGACGGAGTTCGCACAGCCTTGCCCTAGTGGCCCGGTCGTGGTCTCGACGCCGGAGGTGATGAACGATTCCGGGTGCCCAGGCGTCACACTGTGGAGTTGGCGGAAGTGTTTGATTTCGTCGAGCGTCACGTTTTTTTTGCCGTCCGATTCGACCACGCCGGCCAAGTGCAACACGGAATACAGCAGCATCGAAGCGTGGCCGTTGGACAGCACGAAACGGTCGCGGCCGATCCACGTCGGGCTTTGAGGGTCGTACCGCAGGAAGCGTTGCCAGATGGTGTACGCGACCGGCGCCAACCCCATCGGGGCGCCGGGGTGGCCCGAGTTGGCCTGCTGCACGGCGTCGATCGACAGCGTGCGAATCGTGTTGATGCAGAGTTGGTCGATCGTCTCAAAGGCTGCCATGTCGTGTCGTTCTCGTGCGGACGGATAGAGAGTATTTTGAAACCGAGTTTCAGTCATTTCACCAGAGTGATCTTATGTAGCCGTCAACCTTTTTTAATGGTGTGAGGCTCACGTCAAGCCTACGACTGATCATTCGTGGGCTTGACGTGAGCCTCCTCACGCACGGGTTTTCCGCGTCAACCTGTCGCTTTTGACGAATATGCCGATTAAAAACCGTGTCATTCCTGGGCTTTCCCTGGTCTTAGCGTCGTTTTGTTCGGGAAAATCCGCGATATTCACTACTAGAACAAGGGATTTTGTTGACAAGCGGTTCCAAAACCCCTATTTTTCAAGCCGTTTCGTACCCCGAGCATCTAGGAGTGACAGAATCATGGCGAAAGAGAAGCCCGCTGAAAAAGTTGAGAAGCCCGCAAAGTCTGTGAAGTCGATGTCGAAAGGCCAATTCTTCTCCGACCTCGCGGAAGCGACCGAGTTGAAGAAAACGGACGTGGCCAAGTTGTACGAGGCCATGACCAACGTGATCCTCAAAGAACTTGGCGCGAAAGGGCCTGGCGTCTTTGCGTTGCCCGGCCTGTTCAAACTGAAAGCCCGTCGGGTCAAAGCGATCAAGGGTGGCAAATCGGTTCCGAACCGTTTCAAGCCAGGCGAGATGACTATTACCAAGGACAAGCCCGCCCACACCAAGGTGACCGCTCGTCCGCTGAAGGGTCTGAAAGAATCGTTGAAGTAACCCCGCCGCAACGGCTGTGACTCACCCCCCGCCAACCCCGTTGGCGGGGGGTGTTGTTTTTTGTTCGCACTTCACCCACGTGCGACCTAACACCGCGATTATTTGTGTAAGGGTTTCGGCACGCCGGCAGATGTCCGCGCGGCGCGGATGCGTTCGAGTAGGTTTTGTTTGGCAATGGCAGCCGGGTCGAGCGCGGCACTCTTCACGGAGGCCGAGATGACTGCGGGGGCCGGGGTTGCGGTCCCTTCGATGACACCTTCTTCTGTTAAATTCACTTCCGCGATCAGCGTTTCACCATACATTTCGCGGAGTTCGTTGAGTCGCATCAGGCGTTCGATTTTCAAGAACGCGATTTGTTCATACGGCACGAAGAACCCGCGGCCTTCGTCGTTGGTCCCGGCTTCCCGCCCTCGAACGACGACGTATTCCTTCTCCATGCGGAACAGAAAATCCATATTGATGGACGCCCCGGACAACAGCACGAGGACAACTTTCGTGTGGTCCAGCGGGGGGATTTTGCTCAGGAGAGATTGGACATCTTCACGTCGCATCAGTCGGCCTCGATCCAAGAAAGAACACGTTTGCCCGTTACTGCCGAATCAGTTCCAGCCGCAGCGGTGGACGGGTGAACTGGCGGTACAGCCAGACTTGAATGACCGCCAGGAGTACACCGCCGAACGCACAGACTATCCGCCAGTCCATCCACGCGATCGCAGCAAACCACGGTGCTTGGATGTCAATCCCTGGGGCGGATTCCGCAACGTCGTGAATCGCGTTGATCGTCATGGCCAAGGTGGCTGTTGAAAGCGCGATCCCGGCCATGACGCCCAGCGTCGGGCGGGCCAAGGCGATTGGGTCGTCCTGGTCCGTGACCAACCGGCACGAATCCCCGATGCGTTTAAGCAACTGGGTGAACAACTCGTCCGCCGATTCGGCGCTGGTGAACGTGACCGTGATTCGTCGTGCGGTTTGCCGATTTGTCCCGATTTCCAACGTGAGGGTGTCCGTCAATAGTTCTGCCAACACCCGTCGGACATCGCTGGTATCAACGACGACGGCGGTTCCACCGAGAAGGGCTTCCGGCTCGCCGCCTTGACGGAGGGCTTCGATCACGCCCGGAGTTGGTGCCGTGTTGATCGGGCAAAGATACAACCGCGTAGCCGTCATCACAATTAAACTGTGCGAGGAGACGGTCGGCGCGCACCACAGCCGTCGGCGCGGGGAGCCGGGGGGCGGGGTGTCGTGTAAACTCCGGTCGAGTGCGGCCTTCATTGGTCCCAGTCCAGCAACAAGCAAAGTCGCCCGTACAACGGGAAAAACTCTACTAGTTGCTAGAACCAGAACTGCCCGCAGTCAAATCTGCGGGGGAGCGCGAGAGGTGTTAAGCGCGGGCATCAATTCGGCTGGAAATCATCGACCAACCAAGAATCGGGCGGCGAACCACGGGTGAGTTTGAGGGTGAACTTCCGGTTTCCACCCGGCGCGATCAATTCGCCGGTGTAGGTGAAGGTGGCATCGTTCGCGTTGGTGTGGTTGGCGTTGGCAACCACGGTGTACCCTGTCGCCGTGTCGCGGAAGTTGGTGAACTTGATCGACAAGATGCCACGGTTGTAACCAAGGCTCTCGTCGATGCTATCCAGTGGCGGGGCCAGACGTTTCTTCAGCGCGGCGGTTAGCAGTTTGGCGAGGACACTCGATTGCTTCTGAATGCTGTTGTCCAAAAACGCGGTCGCAATCAGGTTGCCAGCGACACCGGATGCTGAGCCGGTTAACGGAAGATCAGTGGAACCCGCCGGTGCGGTGTGCAACCAATCGAGTTGCCACGTTGCACCCACTTTCACCAGGCGGGCCACGGTCCGGCCAACGGGTGGCGTGACGGTCGGTGGGGAAGCGGTGACGATCACGGTGTCGGCGTTGATTTCACCGACGGTCACGTTCGTGGTGCCAACCTTGGCGGATTGGTCCTTCAGCCAGTGACCCGTTTCCCAGTCCGAGTACCCCACCGCTTTGTCCGCCTCCGATGTTGGCGCGGCGATGAGCTTTTTGAACTCGACCGTCAGTATCGCTGGCGTGGCTTTGCCATCCCTCACGGAGGTCAGCAGGTCCGTCGCGGCCTTGGTTGCCGCGCCCGGATCGCCGCTTTTGCCGGGTTCCGTCTTGATGGATTGCACCTGGAGCGGGGCACTTTTGTTAATCACTGGCGCCGGCGTGGGGCTACCACAGCCGACGATCAACCCGAGCATCACAACCGCAGCTCCTGCCAACCGACTCGTGCGAACAATCCTTGCCAGCAACATTACGGAACCTCATGAAATCACTGAGAAAACGTTTAGGATCAAAACAACTGAGTGCCTAGTTCCCGGCGAACCGGCTGCGTAAGCTGCCGGGTGGGTTGCCACCAGTGCGGGAGAAAGTTTTCACCCAGGCGACTCACGTCGCCGGTTCGCCGGGAATGCCAAAGTCCAAAGGCGCACCTAAGGTGTGCATAGCATCATCGGTTTCGGCGATTGATGCCAGTGGAAAAGCGTAATTTTCACCAGAACTCAACAGACATGTCACTTGGCAAGCTGGGCATAGCGCGCGACGATGGCTTTTGCCGTGCGCAGGCCATCGACGGCGGCGCTGACGATGCCGCCCGCGTAGCCCGCCCCTTCGCCGACGGGGAACAGACCCTTCACGCCAGTGGATTCGCGGGTGGTGCTGTCACGATCAATGCGGATGGGGGAACTGCCCCGCGACTCCGGCCCCGCCAACACCGCATCGGCCAGGAAGCGACCCTGCCAGCGGCGGTCCATTTGCGGCAACCCGTGCTTCACCGCTTCGGCCACGACGGGGGGCAGGAGTTCGCGCAAGTCCACGCCGACCGTTTCGCGCGGGTAACTACACTTGGGTGCGGCTTGCGGAGAACGACCCGCCAGGAAATCGCGGGCGCTTTGAACCGGAGCGGCGTACTTGCCACGCCCGATTTCAAACGCCTTCTTCTCGTACTTCGCCTGCAACCGCACCCCCGCCAGGACATCGGTTCCCTCAAACGCCTCGATCGGCACGGTGACGACCAGCCCGCTATTGGCATACGGCGAATCACGCTTCGAGAGGCTCATGCCGTTCGTGCAGAAGTAGCCTTCCTCCGACACACTCGGGATGATGTACCCGCCGGCACACATGCAGAACGTGAACAGGTCATGCTTGCCGTGGGCGACGAGCGAGTAGTCGGCGTTGCCGAGGGTGTCTTCGTGCTTCGCCGCCTTCGGGCCGTATTGCACTTCGTTGATGACAGACTGCGGGTGCTCCACACGCACGCCGAACTGGAACGCCTTCGCCGACATCGGCACCTTGCGTCGGGCCAGCATCTCGTAGGTGTCGCGGGCACTGTGACCGATCGCTAGCACCACCAACGACGTGGGGATGAACCCGGACGAGGTCATCACGCCTTTCAGACCGGATTCGTCGTAGACCAAGTCTTCCACCTTGGTGTGAAACCGCACGTCGCCGCCGAAGCCTTCGATCTTTTGCCGGATCGACTTCACCACTGCGGGGAGCCGATTGCTACCCAAGTGCGGGCGGTGGTAGTACAAGATGCTCGGCTTGCCGGGTTGCTGGCCTTTACACTCGGCGAACAGTTCCAGCACCCGCATCACGTCCGGACCGCTGCCACGGCAGGTCAGTTTGCCGTCGGAGAACGTCCCCGCGCCGCCCTCCCCGAAAATGTAGTTGCTCTCCGGTTCAAACGCGCCGCCTTCGTCGAACTTCTTGACATCCCGAATCCGATCGCTGACAGACGTGCCTCGTTCCAACACGATCGGTTGGTAGCCCATCTGCGCCAGAAAATACGCACACACCAACCCACCCGGACCGGAGCCGATGACGACGGGCCGTTCGCGGATGGCTTCGGTACCCGGCGGGGGCATCTCGAACGGCGGTTCGTCGAAGAGTTCGACCTGGGCAATCGGCTGCGGGTTGTCCCCGGTGCGGTACAGCGCCCCGAGTTCCTCCGCCGGCAACTCGACTTCAAAGTTGTAAACGAACCGCAAATGCCGCTTGTCGCGGACATCCAGGCTCTTGCGGAGAATCCGCCAGCGTGCCAAATCGGTCGTCGTCACGCCGATGGCACGGGCAAGGTGGGTGGGTAAATTCGCTTCCGGTTCTTCGACCGGCAGCCGCAAGTTGGTGACGCGCAGTGACATACCCTTAACTTTACGCAGCCGGTCAACAAGCCGTTAGGTCTACCCGTCGAAAACCGTGGGCCAAATTGCATCGGATTGTAAATTCTTGTAGGTCGTGGTCGTAGCTCACGAGGCCCGAC
>JANLRE010000790.1:0-8982 GCA_031368205.1 Fimbriiglobus sp.
CCCGAACAAATCGAAGGCCCCAACCGCTTCCTGCGCCGGGTGTTCGCGTACTACCAGAAGCCCGCGAACATCAGCGCCGCGACCGAACCGCCAGAAATCACGCGGCACCTGCATCGCGCCATTCAAAGTGTCGATCGGCAACTGACGGACATCGAGTTTAACACGGCGGTCAGTTCGCTAATGTCCTACTGGAAGGCGCTGTCCGATACCCCGATGACCCACGACTCCGCCGCAAAATTCGTGCAGCTACTCGCCCCGATCGCCCCGCACATCGGCGAAGAATTGTGGCGTGTCTACCTGGGCAACAAGGAAAGCGTGTTCAAATCCCAGTGGCCACAGTTCGATCCGGCGATGGTAGTCGAAGAAGCAGTCGAAATCGGCGTGCAAGTGAACGGCAAGTTCCGCGCCCGCATCAACGTCCAACGCGAAGCAACCCAAGACCAAGTGCAAGCCGCCGCCCTCGCGCTACCCGACATCGCCCGCTACCTGAGCGCCAGCGACGTGAAGAAAGTGGTCTACGTCCCCGGACGGTTGCTGAACCTAATCGGCACGGAGAAGAAGTAACCAATTGACTGGAAGCCTACAGCCGTTGTTCCCACACTGCGGAGGGCGGCTTCCAGGTTTTGGGCGCAGTCATTGCTCTAACCGCGCCCCAATAGCAGGTCAAGAACCCAACATCCGCGAGCGTGGAACAGGGCATTGCGACAGTGGGTGAGGATGTCCGGATTGTCGCATCCAGCGTCTTCGAGCGCATCGGCCAGGATCGGCATGTTGTGGTATTGGGCATGGCGGTCGATGCTTTCGGCGATGCCAATCACGGTAGACGTGAGCCAGCGTGGGTTCAAGTCAACGGGGCGGAACGGATTGCCGAAGAGTTCCCGGATGGCGTCCGCTTGCTCGATGAACAGTTCTTCCGCGAGGCCGTCAAACGAAAGACCGTCCTTGTTGTAAAATTGCCTATCGGCTGCGAGCGTGTACGCATTGTCCGCAGCCACTTCAACTGAATAGTCATCGTGTAATAGCAATAGTGCGATGTATTCCGGCATCAGATAATACTCGTCATCAAAACACGTATCTAGCACCTCCCAGACCCCAGCAACAGCGGCGGTACGTTCCTTTTCGGTCGCCTCTTCCAAGCGCTCCGCCAGGGTGATAGCGGTCAGTATTCGCGTGTCGGAGAAGAGTTCGCATTGGCGAGAGCACCATACCGTGTAGAGGCGTGCTTTCCGGTTGCTGGCCTTTCCGCGAAGGAAATTCAACAACGTAGCCGGATTGCATGCGGTGAGCCACTCTTCCTCGGTCATGGGCTGCCCCACCAAGTTTGATTACTT
The DNA here is from genome assembly GCA_031368205.1 of Fimbriiglobus sp. Classification (GTDB taxonomy): domain Bacteria; phylum Planctomycetota; class Planctomycetia; order Gemmatales; family Gemmataceae; genus Fimbriiglobus. Next base: position 1,332 of record JANLRE010000790.1, read on the forward strand.
CCGCTGTTCCCACACGCTACGCAGTGTTGCTTCGAGGTTCCGCACGTATCGCGGGCCGTCGGCGAGTGGGGATGCCAGCAGGCGTTGCCGGAGGTTGGCGCGGATCGCGGCGAGTTCGGGGCGGCGTTGGGTCCAGGATTTGGCGAGGGGAATTAACATCTCGGGCGAGTCGGCAGTGAAGTCGTTCAGGCCGAGTGTGGCGTTGACCATCACGCCTTGCCGCGACACGTAACTCGGCCCGGCGACCGTCAGGACTGGCACGCCCATCCACAGCGAATCGCCGGTCGTGACGCCGCCGTTGTACGGGAACGGGTCGAGGCTGATGTCGAACTGTTGGTACGCTTCAAAATACTTTTCGCGGGGTAGCCGCATTACCATTTCGATCCGTTCCCGCAAGATACCGGCTTTGGTGAAGCGGTCCAGCAACCGTTTCGACCCGGCTTGCGATTGCCCCGCGAGCAGCATGAGTTTCGTGCCGGGGATGGATTGAATCAACTTGATCCACGCATTCAAGCACGCATCGGAAATCTTGGCGGAGTTGTTCAGGCAGCCGAAGGTAAACTGCTTCTTTTCACTCGACGGTAGTGGCGTGACCGGGATGTCCAAGTCCGGTGGCACATACGCCCACGGCACTTCGGGCAAACGTAACAACCTCTCGACGCTCAGTTCTTCGGTGGTGCCAACAGGGTCGGACACCGCGTCGGTGATGCGGTAATCGACCGCCGCCATGCCGGTGGTGTTGGGGTAGCCGAATAACGTCAGTTGAATTGGCGCGGGTCGTTGGGCCAACAGTGTGAGGCGGTTGCCGGCGGTGTGACCGTTGAGGTCGATGAGCACGTCGAGTTGGTCTTTGCGGATCATCTCGTAGGCTTGGCCGTCGGGCAGTCCGCCGATGGGCCGCCAGTGGTCGGCCAGTTTCCGCAACTTCTCCGTGGTGTCGTCGGGGCGCAGGATGCTGGCGTAGGCGTACACTTCAACCCGATTGCGGTCGTGGTGGGTCAGCAGCAACTCGATGAAATTGGCCACGGTGTGGTTGCGATAATCGGAGCTGATGTAGCCCACCCGCATCTTCCGGGTGCCCTCGTGTGGGTGCGGCAGGGGGTGCGGCAGCGGCAGCGGGTCCGGCACGGGCGTGGCGAATTTCGTGGCCCACTCGAAGTGTTCTTTCGCCACGTCTTCGGGCTTCAAGTCGGAGGAGTAATTCAGCAACAACAACAGATTGCTGTGAATGGCGGGGGTGTCCGAGCGATGCGTCAGCGATTCCCGGAGGCAGTTGATGGCTTCCTCGCACCGCCCCTGTTCCGCAAGATTGGTGCCGAGGTTGCTCCACGCATCCGCAAGATCGGGCTTCAGTTCGACCGCTTTTTGGTAGTGAAACAGCGCGTCATCTTTGCGGCCTTGGAACTCCAGATTCAAGCCGAGTGCGTTGTGGGCTTCGGCGTAATCGGGCTTGAGTTTCAACGCCTTTTGAATGCACTCCGTGGCCTCCGCCGACTTCCCCGCGTTGGAAAGTGCCAACCCCAAGTTGTACAACCCACGCGGGTCCGATGGCTTCAAATCGACACCCTTGCGGAACGCGGCGACGCCTTCGTTTAGTTGCCCGGAGCGAACGTGGGCATCACCCAGCCGACCATACGCATCCGCGTTACTGGGTTCGAGTCGGACCACTGTCCGGAACATCTCGACCGCCGCGTGCATGTCGCCAACGGCGGCGTAGACCAGCCCGAAGTTGTACGCCGCGCTCGCGTGTTGCGGGTTGCCGTTCAAGCATTCGCGGTAATGGGTGGCCGCCAACGCGAACTGGTTGCTGCGGCGGTAAAGATTGCCAAGGTTGAAGTGCGCGTCCGGGTAGCCGGAAATCGTGGCGAGGGCGAGTTGATACTTCTGCTCGGCTTCGTCCAACTTCCCGGCACGAACAAGCAACACCCCAAGGTTACACAACGTCGGCGCGTGGGCACCCGCCTGACTGAGAATGGCGCGGTACATTTGTTCGGCAACGTCAAAGTCACCCGCGTGATGCTTGGCCACCGCCGCAGCGAACGCGGTGTTGATGTCGCTCATGAGCGCGCCTCAATCCAGGAAGTGTCAGTCGTGGGAGGGTCTGGTGCCACGAAAAAAACCCGGCGCGAGGGCCGGGTTTGTTCGCACAGTGCGGGGTTCAATTACTCGCCAACGTAGGGCAGCAATGCCATGAACCGCGCGCGCTTCACAGCCGCCGCGATTTCCCGTTGGAACGCGGCGCACAAGCCGCTGCGTTTGCGGCTGAACAGCTTGCCTTGGCTGGTAATCAGTTTCTTGAGCGACGGCACGTCTTTGTAATCGACGAAAGCCGGTCGGGGACAACCTTCCTTCGTGCAATACCGGCAGCGGCTTTTCCGGTTCCGAAGGGCCTTCTTCCGAATCATGAGTCCGACATCCTAAATGTGGCCGTGGTAGACGGTAACAGTGTTCGTTCCGCAAATGCGTGAATGCTTAAGTTAGGAGCCACCCGCCCAACTGTCAACGGGCGAACGGGGAACAATGGCGTAGGTGTGCCGCTAAAATCTCTGGGCGTCAACGAAAGAATGTTCACGGCAGTGACGCGGAGGACGCCCAGAGCTTTTAGCGGCATCCTTATCCTGACCGGCTCTTGCCGGGCACCCAGAGGACATCGGCTTGGCCGTTACTGTTGGCGATGCGACCGAGTACGAACAGGAAGTCGGAGAGGCGGTTGAGGTAGATGAGGACGTGGGGGTTGATGGGTTCGGTGTGCAGGAAGGTGACGACGGTGCGTTCGGCGCGGCGGCAGACGGTGCGGGCGAGGTGTAGCCATGCGGCGGCGGGGGTGCCGCCCGGCAGGATGAAGCTTCGCAGCGGGTCGAGGTTTTCGTTGAGGCGGTCGATGGCGTGTTCGAGTCGTTCGTACTGGGCCGCCGTCACCCGCAGGACGCTGCCAGGGGTTTCATTCTCCGACGACGGAATGCACAGGTCGGCGCCGAGATCGAACAGGTCGTTTTGAACGGTGCGGATCATGTCTCGCTCCGGGCTTTCCGGGCAATACGCGGTCAGCAACCCGAGAACGGCGTTCAACTCATCGACTTGGCCGTAAGCCTCCACACGTGGGTGGTCCTTGGCGACGCGATGGCCGTCGCCCAAGCCGGTTTCGCCGGTGTCCCCGGTCTTGGTGTAAATGCGGGAAAGGTAGACCATCTGGGGAATCGCTCGTGATTTGGGTAATTCCGGTAAGTGGCGTTAATCGGCAGTCCGCCTAGCTTCACACAAATGATAGTCCCGTTCCGGAATCGGCGTCATCCGGCAAATCCCGCGCAGATTTCATTCAACTGCGCCGCCAGATCAACCGATACAGAACGTAACCAAGGACTGGACGGCTTAACCGATCCATCTGGAACCTTCAGGTTGCTTGCCAAATCGCGGTGCCTTCACACCGAATTTGGGGGGACAGGCAATTTGAAGACTGTCGGTGCCGCCAACAGACGCACGGGGGGAATACGATGTCCTGGGCACGAAAATTCTGGCTCTTACCATTCGCGGTTATCACTGGCCTCAGCAGCGTGGGCTGTATGCAGCCGTGGGTCGCCGAGCGGATGGAAGAAAAGTTTCAGCACAAGAACGACTTCCGCACGCCGATCCTTCCGCCGGTCCGGGACGGCTTCCCGGCTCCGGTCTGCGAAGATCCGCCGAGCGATCGGGAAATCATTCGCGCTTTGCCGAAGGCAATCCGCGGGATGCCGTTCGTCTACGAAGAGTTTCGGGACGACATGACCATTGTGAAGAATCGGATCGTGGACAAGATTGATCCGCCACGCTTCTTCCCGCTCATCGGCATGGCTCAACTGCACCACTGCCACTGGGAGTGTGCGGTGTACTACAAAGAAACCATTCAGTCCGCTCAACCGTTCCCGACTTACTTGCAGAAGCAACGGATCCAGGTTGTGTACATCGACAAAGACCACCTGCACTTGTACGTCGGGCCGAACGCCGACACGCAGCGTGACATGCTGCTAGAAATGACGAAATACTAAGAAGACCCTCCGTCGTTGAAGGGCGACCCATGCACTCGGCCCCGAAAGGGACCGGGTGCGTGCGTTTTTCTGGCTTCGATGGCTACGTCATCGGGTGAACGCCCCATTTGTAAGTGGACTGTTAACACACAATTCGCCAAGTTTTCAGGCTGAAAGCCTGGAAGCACTCAGCCCAGGGTAAGCCGCTTCGGCGTAACCCTGGGTTCACGGATCGCTAGTCCTAGCAGTCTGTAGGACTGCGAGCCGCGAATCGGGAACGATGGCTGTCAGCCCTTCAGGCTGAAGAAGTTTGCGTTAACTACCCAGGGCGTCGTCGCCAAGCCTCCTCGCCCTGGGCTGGGTGCTCCCAGGCTTTCAGCCTGAAGGCACAAACCTGTCAAAATCGCGAATAAATCGTCCACCAACTCGTGCCTGCTCATCGCTAGCGATCACTGTTACTTAGTGTTCGTCACCGATGTGGACTTGCTTGTAACCGCCGGTCGCGGCGAAGTAGAGCAATAGCAGGAGGAAGCCAACTGCGAGAGTCGCAGGAACGACGGATGTCCAATACAAGGCGCTACGGGCGCCGGTATCACGAGCGTCTCCGAGTGGGACAGTGTCCTTGCCGATGTTCGGCTTCCCTTCTTTCTCCCACCACGCTTTCAACCCATTGAGATTCTGTTCTAACTTCTCGCCAACCGGCTTTCCGGCTGACTTCTCCTTGGCCAACGTGTCCAAGTCTCCATCCAACGTGGTGGCAAATTTCGGCGCTTCTTTCCCCACCTCGACAATTTTCAGATACGAGGTGAAGTCGTCGAATACTTTCAGCTTCCCGTTATCCAACCCGGCTACTGGTGGTGCAAGATCGGGACTGATCGCCGAGATGATCGGGAAGCCGCTTGGCTTCAACTCACCCGCATCGTTCCGCGAGGCGTATCGCAAGTAAGTCTCGTTCGACGACTCCTTTAACTTCTGAACAGCCGCGTAGTCTTGCTTAAAGCCGATGCCTGGCCCGCCGAGTAGCCCTGCCGACAGCATCCCGATGCCGCCGCTGATACCCAACGCCAAAGCGCCGCCCTTCGGGAACCGTTCTGAAATTACGCCCAACAGTGTGGGCCAGTAGAAAGTCTTCCCGAGTCCGTAGATCGTGACCGCCCCGACCCACAGCGGAACTGTGTTTGTGAACGGTTGCCCGAGCAAGTAGAGGCCGATTGTCCCGAGGACGGCGCTTGCGAGTAGCAGCCCGATGGGGTTGATCTTGTGGACGATTGGTCCGGCGAAGAATCGCAGGGTGAACATCAGGGCATTTGTCCAGATGAACACCATCAACGCGGTAGTCTCGTCTTTCAAAACCCGGTCTGTAATGTTCGTGATCCAACTGTCGGTACCCAACTCGACGTACCCAACTAAAGCGTGGAGCACGTAAATGAACGCGATCAGCAAACTTCCTAGCGAGAACTTACTGTAGATCGTGTACGCAAGCCAGATCACCCCGCCTGCCACGTACCCAACGATCGGGGGCACGTCCTTGAACCCGATCGCACCCAACAGGGTAGGCACCGCCAGCCCCAGGAAGACCGCCGCAACTGCGAAGCCGAGCAACCCGACGGTCCCCATCATCTCGGGCAGGGCAATCCCGGCAGACTTTGCTTCCGACTTGGGGAACAGACGGTTAAACATCAGCACGCCGTAAAGAACGACCGGAATGAGGAAAACGCCAAGTTTGAACTCCCACCGGATAGGCACGTCGATTTGCTTTAAGACCACACCGACCACCGCACCCAAGATCAACCCCAGCGGCCAACCGGCGTGCAGGATGTTGAGCCAGTGAGTTTTATTCCGGGAAAACAGTGTTGCCGTGAGCGGGTTGATGACGGCTTCGCACGTGCCGTTTCCGAGTGCGAACAGCCACATGCCCAGGTTCAGGCAGATGAACGCCCCTTCTTTGCCGTATGTTGCGTAAATGGGCGTTGCGGCGAACGTGACGACGGCAGACGACGCATGGAGCAGAAACGCTACGAGCATCAACTTTCCGTAGCCGAACAGGTCGGCGAAGAAGCTGAAGAAGATGATCGCCACGCCGAAGCCGATTAGACCGCCACCGCTGATCCCCCCCAGTTCCGCTTGTGTGAAGCCGAACTGGTTACCCCAGTCTTTGATGATAAACCCCCGGACGGAGAACCCGATCCCGGCAGCAATCAGCGTGAGAAAGCTGGCCCAAAACAGAATTCGGTCGTTAAGCCCAGGGGAAGAGCTGGGTACATTCGGCGCGGCCATGCGGGAAACTCCGAGGGAGGGTTCGGGGGGTGAATGACTTCAAGTGGCTGATCGTACTCGCGGGTTTGTTACGCTGTCTAGCAAAAACCAACTTCATTCGGTCTAGAAAGTCGTGTTTTCTACTTAAAACCGATTTCACCACGAGTACCGATTGTGATAGTGAGTTGTATCCAATGACCAGACCTGTTGCACAAAATCGTTGCAGTTCGCGCTGCTTTTCCGCCGATTTCAGTTGTTATCACGATTGAATCCTTCGTGACCCGGTTGTTAGGCCGGTCAACACATGTGCCTACCGGAGCTGGTGACAATGCACGACCTGAATGTCCTGGCATTGTTCAAAGGCACCGAACGATTCATTTATGTTTATGACGACGCAAGCCGGGAAGAAACCATCGCGGCGATCCGGGATGCGGCGGCGAATCCGCAAGTGGTGCTGAACTGGTTCGACGCGGCAGTCCTGACCGAACGGGCCAAGCAACAAGCCGTGAAAGTGCTGACGACCACCGTGGCCCACAACGACGAAGAAGCCGCCCGCTTCTAACCCGGATGGTCACCACGAATAACGCGAATCGGACGAATGAAAACAAGAACCAGTTTTAACCACGGAAGGCACGGAACGCACGGAATAGGAAAAGCAGAATGTGATTGGGAAAGCATGAATCACTCTTTCAATTCAACATTTTGATTCGTGTGATTCGTGTGATTTGTGGTGGATTCTTTTCCGTGCTTTCCGCGTATTCCGTGGTGAATCGTTTTCGATTTCATTCGTCCGATTCGTGGTGACCATCCGTGACGCTTGAACAGTCCCTCGCTGACTTCTTGACGCACCTCGGGTTGGAAAAAAACTCGTCGATTCAAACCGTGAAGTCGTACCGCGAAGACCTTTCGCAGGCGCTCGGGTTCCTCCGCGATCACGTCCAGAAATCATCCATTGAAGCCCGCGATTGGAACACCCGAACACTGCGGGCGTTCGTGGCGTGGCTGCACAACCAAGGGTACGCCAAAAGCACGGTGGCGCGGCGGCTTGCGGCAGTGCGGTCGTTCGGGAAATTTCTCTGTCGGCAAGGCATCTTGAAGGCGAACCCCGCCGAGGCGTTGCGGGGGCCACGGCTGGATAAAAACTTGCCACACTTCTTAACGCTCGCCGACATGGGCAAACTGCTCCTCGCTCCCCCTGCCGAGGAACCGTTGGGGCGACGGGATCGCGCCATGCTCGAAACGCTCTATTCCGCCGGGCTTCGGGTTAGTGAGTTATGTGGCATGAACCTCGACGACACGGACTTGACCGAAGGCGTCATCGTCGTTCGTGGCAAAGGAAAGAAAGAACGGCTGGCACTTCTCGGCGACCCCGCCAAGGAAGCGATTCGCACGTG
>JANLRE010000806.1:0-1952 GCA_031368205.1 Fimbriiglobus sp.
GGTGACCGAGCATGTACCCGTGATCCCCACTGAGTACGATAATCGTGTCCTTGTCCCGGCCCGATTTCTTCAACGCATCCAACACCCTGCCGACGTTGCGGTCGAGGTATTCCATCGACATGAAGTACGCCGCCGTAATGCCTTGCTTCTCGGCGACGGTCAGGTCGCGGAAGATCGCCGGAATCTGCCAGTCGTCTTCCGGCCCAACCCTCGGCACGGCAAACGTCGTCGGGTCGAACTTGCCGCGATACTCCACCGGGAAATGAAACGGCGAATGCGGCTCGTAGAAACTCACCATCAGAAAGTAGGGCTTGTCTCGCTTCGTCCCGATGAACTCACCCGCTTTCTTGGTGTAGTACGTTCCCGGCATGTCGGTGTCGAGGGTACCGAACGGCAGCGCTGTGGAATTCAGCCAAGTTCGGGCGTGGTCTTTGAACGGCTGCCATTTCGGTTGAACATCGACGCCCTCCGGTAGAGCTGTAGGCTTGCGGGCGGCCAAATCCTTACGATGGTCCGGCGCGTCGAGCCGCACGTCGAACCCATGTTTCAAGTTGCTGTTGAAGTGCATCTTGCCGATCGCGGCGGTGTCGTACCCAGCCGCTTTTAACATCATCGCCAGCGTCGGGGTGCCGTCCGGGAGTGCGGTTTTCAACTGTGTGACACCGAGTGTACGAGGGTACCGCCCGGTGAGGAACGATTGGCGTGAGGCAGTACACACCGGCGAATTGCAGTACGCCCGGTCGAACCGCATCCCACTCTTGGCGAGCGCGTCGATGTTCGGCGTTCGTGCCTGATCGTTCCCGTAGCAACCGAGCGGGTAGGCGGCGAGGTCGTCCGCGCTGATCCACAGGACGTTAAGTGGCAGGTCGGCGGCTGAAGCGGACGCGGCTACGAGAAAGGTGCATAATGCAACCGCGAGCAGATGACGCATTTGGTTTCTCCGATTGGCCGACATTCTTCCAGTAGAGTACACCAGCAAACCACGCCCTCACAGCAGCCGTCTCCAACAAAATGAAATCTCAATTCGACGACGCACCCACTGACCAGTTGGTCTATTCACCATAACCCCAGCGCCGTTACACTTCGCTCAATGTTACTTAGCTGGAGTAGTCTTCGTGGATTCGCTTGCAACCCGTCAACTGCCGATACCACGCGCCGATCAGGTGTTCGTTGAGCAGTTCCCGGAGCCGATTACGGGTTGGACGATGATCGGTGCTGGCGCCAGTTGGGACGCCCCGCCCGTGTCCGGCGATCTCGAAGCGGTACTACTTTACGACGGCGATGTCCGCGTAAGCTGTCCCGTCAAGCGCACCGCCACGGGGTATGAATTCGGCATGCAGGGTCCACACGAAGCGAGTTTGCAGCGGGTGAGTGTTCAGCTTCGTTTACAAGGCGAAACGGTCACACTTTTTGATGGGCCATTTGCAGCGTTACGTCATCGTGGTGCTAGCGAATCCCAAGCAAACGCAAAACCACTTCCCCGATGGCTTTCGCCACTACGAACACTTGGACGCAGCGTAGCCAACGGGGACAGCTTCCGCATCCAGTGGTGGCGCGACCGCGTTCGGCGTTATCAAGAATTCGCGTTGAAGGCACGACAACGGGTTCGTGACAAACTGTTGATCCGGAATGGCCATCAACCGCGATCGGTTCATGATGCTTTCGTTGAAGCGACTTATCTCAGTTGTGATGAGTTAGCTGTGATGCGGGAGAAATCGACCCGCCTTCGCATTCAACCGACGTTCAGCATACTCTGCCCGGTTTACAATGTGGACCCGACATGGTTGTTGGCCGCCTATTTCTCAGTCACAGAACAAGCATACCCGAAGTGGGAGCTTTGTTTTGCCGACGACGCTTCGACTGATCCAGCCACGATTGCGTTTTTGAATTCATCTCTGCCGAAAGATGCTCGCATCAAGCTGGTGAAACGCTCGCAAAATGGCCACATCTGT
>JANLRE010000815.1:0-2519 GCA_031368205.1 Fimbriiglobus sp.
CAATGACTTCGCCAGTCCGGGTGCCGTTCTTCAGACCCACGCGGGAGAACAAATTAGCTTGTGCCCAGTATTGATCCTGCGTCCACTTTTCGAGCGGGTGGTTGTGGCAACGGCAACAGTTCACCGACATCCCCAGGAACGTCACCGTCGTCGATTCGACCAGGTCCGAAATGTCCTTGTGCAGCACGAAGTAGTTGCCACCGCCTTCGGTCAGGGTACTCCCGGATGCCGTGATGATGTCGCGGGCAAAGTGGTCCCACGGTTGGTTGTTGGCCACGGACCGCCGGACGCTGTTGTAGAACGCCCACATCGCCGAGGACGGTAACTTGCGGCTGGAAACCAACATCAAGTCCGACCACTTGTGTGCCCAATAATCGACGTATTCCGGTCGTTCCAGCAAAGTGTCAATCAACCGGGCACGCTTATCCGTGCCGGTGTCAAGAATGAACTTCTCGACCTCCACGGGTGTCGGCAAAATGCCGCATGTGTCCAGAAAGACACGGCGGATGAACTCCGCATCGGTACAGGATGGGGACGGCGGCAGGTTGAGAAGTTGGAGCTTGTTCAACACGTGCCCGTCGATGAAGTTCGACTTCGGTGAGTTCGCAAAGGTACTCGCATCGACTTTGTTCACGAACGGCGATGTCACGGTGATCGTCGCCACGCGGCTGCCGAAGAGTGCGGAGATCCCCGCTTCGCCGTGGCCAATCACCGTGATTTTGCCGCCTTCATCCACACTCGCCACTTGTTCTTCGCTCGACGTGAACTTCGTCCACTCTGTCACATCGCTGACCGTGCCATCGGAGTAAATGCCTTGCACGAGCACACGCAGTTTGTCCTGGGGTTTGACCCGCGCCGACGGCGGATTGACGACTAGTCGTTCAAGCTTGGGGTCAGCGCTGCTAGGGCCGGGCGCGCCGGCGGCGATCCATTCGCGGACCACTTGAAAATGCTTCGAGTCCTCACCGAACCGTGTGCCACCGCCGTGGGGCAGCATACGCATCGCTTTCTTGAGTAGCAAACTCTCAACCGCTTGCGTCGTATCAATGCGGCGGGCCAGGGATTGCCGAGTGATGGCGAAATAATCCGACTCCGGATTGTAAGCCCGCAGGGATAGCTTGAAACCGCCCTTACCCGCCAACGCCCCATGACACGCCCCGGAATTACACCCGTTGCGGGTCAGCGTGGCTTGCACGTGATTGCGGAAGTTCCACGCGAACGGTTCACCCGTTTTCGACACCATGACTTTAATCGTGGCCGTGCGATTGTTGGCCTGGGCTGTAATCGTTGTTTCGCCGTCCGCAATGGGTGTGACAACGCCTGCACCGGAGACGCTAGCAATTTTCGCGTCAGCGGTGCTGTACTTTGCAGTTTCGGTGTAATCGCGGACGGCACGCTGTTGTTCGAGATCGACCACGAGCAGTTGCTGAACGGCGTGTTTGCCGACGAGGGCTAAGTCGCCGGGCAGGACCGCGAGGTCTGCGGCGAATGCCACGGACCCACTGAGTAAAAGCGAGATTGTCGTCAACAGCCGTAAGCCCATCGCGTTGCTCCGAGAAATTACTTGCTGATGCATGCCGTGAAAAAATCGTTGTGACCGTGTGTATTCAACGAAGGCCTTCATCAGAACAATTCCGCGTTCTGCTTGAGGTTGAAATCGTCAGCCGGGATCGGGCGGTTTTGCGGGCCGGGGAGTTCCTTGTGCGGGTCGATCCCGAGTCCTTGGTAAATGGTTGCTGCGACTTCGCCGGGTGTGACGGGGCGGGTTTTCGGGGCATAAGCCAACTCGTCCGATTCGCCGATGATTCGCCCACCCTTAATTTTTCCGCCACCGATTAACATGGACCAGACGCCGGGGTGGTGGTCCCGTCCGCCGGCCGGGTTGATCTTCGGCGTGCGACCAAATTCCCCCGTAGCCGCGACGATGGTGCTGGACAGCAAGCCGCGATCGGCAAGGTCTTCCAAGAGTGCGGAGTAGGCTTGATCGAAATTCGGGGCGATGAACTTCGCCATCTCCGTGATGTCCGTGAACGGTTTGGAGCCGTGAATGTCCCACGTGAGTTCGTCGAACACCGTTTCAAACATGTTCACGGTCACGAACCGCACCCCCGCTTCAATGAGCCGCCGGGCCATCAAGCAGCTTTGCCCGAACCGCGTGCGGCCGTAACGGTCGCGGATTTTGGCGGGTTCCTTTTGCAAGTCGAACGCTTCGCGGGCCTTCGGGGACGACATCAACTGGTACGCCAGTTGAAACGTGTCGTCCATTTGCTTGGCGGCGGCACTGTTTTCAAACGCGGTCAACCCGCCGTCGATGGCGCCGCGTAACTTCTGCCGCCGTTCGGCGCGAATGCCGCTGATGTAATCCGGCGGCAGCAAGTCCGGCACTTTGAAATTCGGAACGGACGGGTCGGCGTTCAAAATGAGCGGGTCAAACCGCTTGCCGAGATAGCCTGCCGATTCACCGTGCGGAAGGTTACCCCCGGTGCGGCCAATGGCTTTCGGGATCATGACGTGAGCAG
>JANLRE010000819.1:0-2016 GCA_031368205.1 Fimbriiglobus sp.
GACGACTGGAACAGCCACGGTGCGACCGTCGGGGAAGAGGACGGGACCATAAGCGTAGTAACTCGGGTACAGCTTCGACTCGAACTCGCGTAATTTTTTGCATTCGTGTAGGCTCCACCACGTGATTTTGCGACCGACCGAAGCCACTTCCTTTCCACCGGGCATCAACATCAGGCGCACTGCCCAATCGGTATTGTTAGAGTGGGCGAGGAGAGTCTGATCACGTGTGTTCCAGACACGGATGTCACGCGAACCAGAAATCAGCACATCGTTTTGACAAAACAAGAGCGATGTAACACTTTGATGGTGTCCTGTGCCAGTGAAAAGTTCGTTGTTGTTGGCAGTATCCCAAAACTGCATGGCTTGGTCATTTGACTCTCGTCTGGTCACGGCGATCGTCTGGTCACCGTGGTATCCGAGTGTGAAGAGATACTCTTTTGGTCTCGTCCAAGTTCGGATCAACTTTCCGGTTGCGACCTCGAACTCTTGGCACTCATAAATGTTGCCTGAGAGTAATAGTTTTTTACCGTCCGGAGAGAATGCTTGACGCTTCTGTGCCAGCGGGAACTTTGCAATTTCCTGGACCGGACCGAACGCAACTGGTTTGGTGGCATCGGCAGGTACCGTGATGCTCCGCAAATTAAAAGTTGTGCCTTCAATGATGTACGCCAAGACAGTGCCGTCTGGATTAAAAATGCCTCCCCAACACTTTTGCACTCCCAAGCGTCCCCTCGGTTTGCCGGTTGTGGGATCCCAGAACTGTATATCCTTACCTGAAGTAGCAATGAGTCTGCCGCCTTTGTGAAAGGCGATATCGTGGACATCACTTTCCGGCACCAAAGTGGTTTGGATTTCACCCGTGATCATGTCGATCAATTTGACATCCGTGCCCCCGACTGCAAGAAGCTTGCCATCGGGTGAAAATGCGAGGGCGGCTCGTCGCGAAAGTTTCCATACGCCATACTCCACAGCGTGCCGTTCTTTCCCAGACGCAACATCCCAGACAAAAATCATCGCATGGCGGTCGATCGAACGATCCATCACAAACGCCGCAACTTGTTTTCCGTCTGCCGAAAGCGTGACCCCCGAACAGCCGATCATGTTGCCCAGTTTCAATCGAAAACATCGTACCCCGGTGGCCAAATCCCAGACGTAAATCGAATTGTCCGCGAATTCCGCAGCAGTAGCGACGAACCTGCCATCGGCAGAAAACTCTACATAGTCCAAACGGCTACCATGACCAATTCCAGCAGCACCGATCCTGTACAGCAACTTCGGTGCGGTTTGGTCTGCTTGACCCACTGCCCGAGTAGCATCTCCCAGAAGTAGCAATCCAAACAGCACTCCACATGCAACACACAGTTGACGTGCCATGATGGCCTCCTCAAATAGTCAATCCTTGTCGATATGATAGTAGTCCGAAGTCTGGTCTTTCGCAACAACGATTCCGCAACAAGTCGTGGAGTATTCAGGAACGTCCGTTCTATGCATCGTGGCGAATCATTACTATCATTCACGCTAACCTCTCGCCATTTGGAACGCTCTTGTCATGCCGGAACTGCCTGTGAAACCGTTTCAAAAGTTGCTCGTTGCCAACCGCAGTGAAATTGCCATCCGTGTGTTCCGCTCGGCGCACGAATTGGGGATTCGCACGGTGGCGATTTATTCCCACGAAGACCGCTTCGCATTGCATCGGTTCAAAGCCGATGAAGCGTACCGGGTCGGCAAGCCGGGTGAACCGATTCGGGCGTATCTGGATATTCCCAGTGTGGTCAGTTTGGCAAAAGATGTCGGAGTGGACGCGATTCATCCGGGCTACGGGTTCCTTTCGGAGAACGCGGAGTTTGCGAAAGCTTGCCTGGAAGCCGACATCACGTTCGTGGGGCCACGTGCCGAAATCCTGGAGCAGCTTGGCGACAAAATCACGGCGCGGGGCATCGCCCAGAAAGCGGGGGTTCCGGTGTTGTCCGGGAGTGACACGGCGGTGTCATCGGTCGAAGACGCGAAAATTCTGGC
>JANLRE010000821.1:0-2691 GCA_031368205.1 Fimbriiglobus sp.
CAACGGTTTCCACGGCGCGTTCTTGGGTCGCACGCTGACCGGGCGCGCTGCGGACATCCGTTACGCGGTCGTGCCATACCCTGGAGAAGTGAACCCGACGGCCATCTCGCAAGGGTTCCTGAGCACGTTCGCGGCGTTGACTACGTACACCTCACACGAGCTTGCCGAAGCGGTGACCGATCCCGATGTCAACTACAAAGCACCCGGCTGGTACGACGACGACCTGCACGGCGAAATCTGCGACTTCACTCGGCAAACCCAGATTCTCGGCGGGTACACAGTCCACAAGTTCGTGGACAAAGACGGTCACACCGTGACGATTGGCACGTCCGGATCCGACGACCACATCTACATCAACAATAATGGGAACGACAACGGGAATACGAACACAGACGACAACGGCCACATCAACGACGACCACACTACTGGAGGCCATACGAACGACGGCTCGGATTCAACAAATGGGCATGTCAACTCCGACGGCGAGAACGACCATAATCACACGGGCGATGGTGGCAACAATGGGAATGGGGGAGGGTCCGATTCTAATTCTGACCACGGCAACGTCGGCAATGACGCGAACGATGGTAATGGCCACACGAACGGGGATCATGGCAACACCGGAGATCACGGCAATACGAACAACGGCGGTGGCAACACTGGGGATCATGGCGATGGCAATAACAACGGGGATTCCGGGTCTGGTACCGACGGGGGCCACTTGAACACCGGCCACGATTCCGGCACTGTCACCGACGGGCATCACACCAATACCGAATCGTATGACGCATGGTACAACTGGGATTACGAGGTCTATTTACACGGTGGAACGGACCACATTAACACCGATGGCACGAGTCACGATCACATTATGAGTTGGGATGGTAACGAAGACGACGTGCAATTCCTGGACGGAAATGGATCCGACGACACGAACGCGGAACATCATCCGAAAGACCATGCGGAAATCGTTATGGTCTCACCAATCGAAGTGGTTGTTACATTGCCGCCCCACGGCGAGTCAACACCCGATAGCCACTTGTGGGGTTCCTACGTGGGCTAACGCTGGACAACGGCGTTCGGCAATTAGTATTCCTGCAAAAGCAGTTCCCCATTGGCTGCGAACCAGCCTTGGGTGTCGATTTGGTAAACACCATCACACTTCGCTGCGAGAAACTGGGCGAGCGTCAGGCAGAGTTTTTCGAGCATCGACTCGTCCGCATGGTCGAGCGGTTTGCGACACGCGAACAGTTGCTGGGTTTGAATGACGTGTTCCATCAATTGGCGATGATTCGGGCTGTAAGTCATCGTCTCCAATACCGCCGCGAACGTGTTCAAGTCGTCCCGCAGGTCGTCTTCTTTTGCCAAGTAGCGGTCGAGTTGCACCGGCGTCCCGCCGCCGGGCAACACCAATTGCCCACGGGTCCACCCCAACTCATCGCCGTGAAAATGCGGCTCCACCGGCAACCCGACCGCATGGAGATGCTCCGCGATCATTGAAGGCAAGACTTCCGCAGTTGAGCGGGCGAAAACGCGGTAAATCATGGTGAATACGTTACGAGAAGGTATGCAATTTTGACAGCGGCCTTGTTAGAAGCGCTAGCGAGGGTTTGGTATGTCCCTAAGCTTGCGCTTCGGGCTAACAAGTCATTGAATCATACCGATTGTAAATTTAGTTTAAGAAATCGCTTGACACTGAAAATGGTGAGTGTACTCTCAACACCACGATGCTCAGGGTGAATTCACACTTCGTGAAAGTTCCCTATTCGTCGGGTTTTGTTTTCAACCTTCTTTCTCTCTCATGGAGGGACGAACATGATTCGTCATCCGGGTCGATTGTCTCGGGTGGGCTTTACGCTCATCGAACTCTTGGTGGTGATTGCGATCATCGCCATCCTGATCGGGTTGTTGTTACCAGCCGTGCAAAAAGTCCGCGAAGCGGCAGCACGGATCAAGTGTACCAACAACCAAAAGCAGTGGGCGTTGGCGATGCACGGCTACCACGATGCGATTGGGAAATTCCCGATCGGCGCGACCGGACCCCAAGGTGGTGGGCCGTCCAATCTGCGTCAAACTTGGGTCATGCACGTTTGGGCTTACGTCGAGCAATCGGCGTTGGCATCAAAGAACGACCTCACGCAGCACTTTTACAATCCGCCCGGAACCATCGGCAATACGATGAACGGACTTTGCGGCGCCCACGTGCCGATCTATCTCTGTCCGAGCGACAACGGTGTCATCGATCAGAACGTCGGATTTTACCAACGGACACGTGGTAACTACGTCGTCAACTGGGGGAATGTCTATTACGACTATACAGGCACTGTTGCACCTGGCGTAGCAACCTCAATCAATTTTGGACCGTTTTACAACGATGGTGGAGCACGTAGCAAACCCGGCAAAGTGACAATCGCCAGTATCACCGATGGAACCTCCAACACGCTGATGATGTCGGAAAGTTTGATTGCGAAAAGTTCTGCCGACAACGATTGGCGCGGTGACATTCACAATGACGATGGTATTTCCCGGTTTCAAACATTGCTGACTCCAAATGCAACGGACCCGGATTGGGTTAACAGTACAAACTTCTTTCAGCAGAACGGCGACCCACTGATGCCGATCGCACTCAACGCTCGACAACGTGCGGCGGCTCGTAGTCGGCACACCGGCGGTGTTGTGACTGCGAATTGT
>JANLRE010000845.1:0-4530 GCA_031368205.1 Fimbriiglobus sp.
GGGGCGGGCGGCCCCCCCCCCCCCCCCTTGGGGGTTTGTTTTTTTTGTTTTGCCTCATCTACCCTCTTTTGGCCCCCCCCCCCGGGGGGGGGGGGGGTTGGGGGGGGGCCCCAGACTGCCACCCACTACGATTCGGCAGGAAGTCGAAGCGACCCCCCTTAATCCCCCCGCAAACGGGGGGAGACAAAATTTGAAACATCTCAGTCCCGGATCTTATTCCGCTCCGCCGTGCGTTCCCGGTTGCGTCGCGCCAGTCCGGGGGTCCAGTTGGTGCGTTCGGCGGGGGCGTCGGATTTGAACAGATCGAACCACCGACTTTCGAGTTGCTCCCAATACGTGCGTTCTTTCGGCATGTTGGGGTACGGCGCAATCACGTTTTTGAGGTCGATCGGCACGCCCGGCGGTTGCACCCCACCCGGCGTGATGGTGTTGGGCTTGTTCGTGGCCAACCCCGTAATCGGCGTCCCCGCTTGCGGCGCCGCCTTCGGCAGTGGGTTCCCCACCGGCTTCAAAACGGCCTTCGCTGCCGGCATCATCTGCCCCACCGTCGTCCCCGGCATCGAAGCCGGATTCGGCGTGACGTTCACATTTTGCGCCCCCACTGGCGAACAAAGTCCCCAACCCACGCAAGCCACCATCCAGTAACGCCGCATAGCACCACCCCCCACGAAAACGGATTCGCAAACGCCGAGATATGCCGTGGCCGAAGGGTTTTGTCAATCGGTTACGGCGAGAAAACTTTCGGGGGTGTAGCTTTCGATTTTGGCGAACCGGCTGCGTAAGCTGCTGGGCGGGCTGCCTCAAGCAGGAGGTCGGTTTTCACCCAGGCGACTCACGTCGCCGGTTCGCCGGGAATGCCATAATCGGGTGGGACACTCATCAAGCATCAGGCAAGCTACTTACCGGGCTTTTTCAAGTCGGTCTCGGCGAGTTTCACCAGCTTCTCGATGGCGGCATCGAGTTCCTTTTTGCCAGGGTCGCCACTCCATTTGCCGCGAATGATGCCGTTGTGGTCGATCAGATAAACCCGTGGCCAACTGCGGACGTTCCATTCCGGCGCAATGACGAACTGGCCTTCCGCGAAGGACCGCCACGTCATCTTGTGCTTCTCAATGGCGGCTTTCACTCGCGCCGTGTGGTCGATCGCTTTGCCATCGGCTCCCTGGATTGTGAACTTCCCGATCGGCAAGGTGTCCCCGTTGATACCGACGACCACGAACGGTCTACAGATGTAGTGTTCGGTGAGTGCCCGTTCGTGCGGCACCATGTCCATGCAGGGTCCGCACCACGTTGCCCAGAACACTAACAGCGTGACCTTGCCACGAGAGTCCGAAAGTGCCATCGGCTTCTTATCCAAATCCGGCCCGACAATCTCCGGTGCCTCCTGGCCAATGTTTAGCCGACGAATTTCAAAAAGCTGTCGAGTTGCATTATCTGCCAGGGTGTTGCCCGTCGAGTAACCGCCGAGTTCCTTGGCTTCAGCGTTGCCTTCAAGCGCGACCAGCAACGGTTCGGCTTCTTTCGACTTGCCACCCTCGTACAAGTGCGCGGCCAGATGGAAACTTGCCCAAAGTCGGTGCTTCGGATATGGCGACTTGGCGGTGACAGTTCGCAGGAAATCGACAGAGGCATCCCCCCGTCGGATGAGGGGGTCAATTTTCTCGTTGGCAATGTGGTGCTTGGCGACAAGCTGGTACAAGTCCGGTTCAAATTCGCTTGCGCTGAGTTCGGTCAGGCAAAACAGCAACGCCTCGAAGCCAACCGCGTCGGCTGGGTCGGCGTCGATTACCTCGTGCGCTTTCTTGACAAAGCGTTTCCGCAAGTCGTCCCAACCGGGGTAATCGCCGTCCTCGTTCGGCTTAATTTTGCCAGCGGTAATTTCATTGTTGAAATCCGCACTCGCTTTCTTGTGCTCTTCCCGAATCGCCTTCAGACGATCGGCTCGATCAGACTTCGCCGCCGGCTTGTCGTCCGACAACAACATCGTGACGAGTAGTGTTGATGCCACCAGACTCACGAGCAATCGCAACATGTGTCGTTACCTCGGTGGTGGATATTTGAACCGGCTAAGTGCCACGGCATTGATCTGTTCCCGTTGCACTGTAACACAATTCCGTAAGACCGACGGTGTCTAAAATCAGGCATGACAAAACTTGTGTAGGCGTCACGAATGTTGGTGGAAAATTGGTTCACGACACGTCTGGTCTATGTGACTTCAGGCCAACGGCCTGGGAGCACTCAGCCCAGGGCGAGGAGGCTTGGCGACGACGCCCTGGGTCGTCACCGGAAAAATTCTTCAGCCTGAAGGGCTGACAGCGAACATTCCCGATTCTCGGCTCGCAGTCCTTCAGACTGCTGAGAATAGCGATCCGTGTACCCAGGGCGTCGCCGAAGCGGCTCGCCCTGGGCTGAGTTCTCCCAGGCTTTCAGCCTGAACACCGGGCAACCTGTGTGCAAACTTCCACCAACAAATATGCCGCTCACCCTTCACCGAACTTCAAGATGAAATACGGTTGCAGACAGAGAGCAGTGATCCACGCCTTGGGTCTCACCATTTTTTCGGAGCCAGTCGTGTCAGTTCAACCCGGCAAAACGGTAATCTTTCTTCGGCAGGCGTCGGGCGATCTGGCGGACGTTGCGGCGACTCAGTTTCAATCCGTGATTGCCAAGATGGGGATGGGCTGGAAGACGGTGACACTTGACCGTGCGACATCAGACGAGTTGCGTGGGGCACGGTTTGTCGTTGCGTTTCAACCCATTCTGAACGGCCCGGACCACGTCGAAATCTGGCCGAACGACCCGAACAAACTGGACGCCGAGGTGAACGATCTCGTTGCCAGGCTTTTCACGGGCAAGGCGCGGGAAGACAAACCCGATCGGGTGCCAGCGCCCGTTCCCGTTGCACCGAGTAAGCCCGCGAAAGCCCACACCCTGCGCATCGGTCGGGAAACGAAAGGCCGTCGGGGGAAGGGCGTGACGATCATCTCGGACCTGCCAGCCACGCTCAGTGAAGCGGACCGCGAAGAGTTAGCGACCAAGCTGAAAAGCCGGTGCGGTACGGGCGGGACGTACAAAGATTCCGTGATCGAAATCCAAGGCGATCAACGGGACCGGCTGACGACGGAGTTAGAAAAAATGGGCTACAAAGTGAAACGGGTCGGCGGGTAAAAATCACACGTGAGCAAGGTTCTGGATTACCTTGCTCACGCCATTTGTTGATTCATTAGCCCAGCGACAAGTTGCCGTCGCCGAAGCCGTCGATTGTGAGCGCGGCGCTCGGGCCGTTGGGTTGTGGGTTGACGTAGTTGGCCGAGATGTTGGCACTGGTGAACACGTAAGCGCGGCCGTTGTTCGTGGCCACGACATCGGCCCGGCCGTCGCGATCGACATCCTTCACCGTGACTTGCGTGCCCCGTCGGCTGGTGGTGTCCCCGTTGACGTAGAAGTCCGCGATTCGCGTCGAATTGCCGCCTTGATTCGCCATAATGCCGGCCCCACTGAAGACCGTGACACGCGGTGCGCCACCGCTGCCGGCGGTCGTCACGAGATCGGCTTGGCCGTCGCCGTTGACATCGCCGATGGCAATGTTGGCGCCGTTGCGCAAGCCCGGTTCAAACGCAAAGAAGTCACCCACCATTCGCGTCGGTGTACTGCCGGGAGCGATCGACTTGCCGTCAAATATCGCAATTCGCGGTCCACCGCCGACGCCCGCTGCAATCACGAGATCGGGCGTGCCGTCCTTGTTCAAGTCGCCGACCGTGGCCCGCACACCGCCGCGAAACTTGGTGTCGTCGATCCCGAAGAAGTCCGCGAACAACTTACCCTGGGCCGTGTCGGCACCCGCTTGGAACTGTGCCGCGTTGAAGACGCGCACGCGGGGGCCGCCACCCGTGTCGGCTGCCGCGACGATGTCCGCTTTGCCGTCCCCGTTGAAGTCGCCGGCAGCGATGTTAACACCGCCCCTAAACGTGTCTTCAAACGCCTGGATGCCGCCCGGCACGAGTTCCGCGCCGGTCACGCCGTCGTAAACGCGAATCGTGGCCACGCCACCGCCGCCGGTTGCCGTGATCGTATCCGCGACGCCATCGCCGTTGAAATCCGCACTGACAACACGGGTGTTCGTCGTCGTTCCCGGCGTCGTGATTGTGCGGTCTTCGGTCGCCGTCAGTGTGCCGTCAAGCGACTTCGAGAAGTTGTACGACTTGACCGTTGTGCCACTCCCTAGCGACAGCGTGTTCCCAACGCCCGACGCATTGCCGATCACGGCGATGTCCGGAATTGTCGTGGCCGCGCCACTGGTAATGACGAACTGTTGCCGCGTTGCGGAGGCACTCGCAGTCAAGCCGCCCAATGGCGTCACCGTGATGTAGTGCGTGCCGTCCGGCAACCCCGTGATCCGGAACGAACCGTCCGGTTGAATCGTCGGCGTGACGACAATCAACTTGCCGTTCAACTCCACGGTGATTGTGCCGGGCGGAATGTTGCGCTCGGTGGACTGCTTCACGCCGTCGCCGTTCACGTCCCGGTAGA
>JANLRE010000847.1:0-11884 GCA_031368205.1 Fimbriiglobus sp.
GCGCCGCCGATTTCCGCCCCGCTGGTGCCGATGTTCACGTTGGCGATCCCGCAGTCCGACCCGGCGGGGGACAGGAATCGTTCCGCCTCACGAATGTCGTTGGTCAGAATCGCCGAGGCCAACCCTTGCGGTACGCTGTTCTGAAGGTCAATCGCGTCGCTCAGTTCGTTGTAACGCATCACGTACAAAATGGGGGCGAAAGTTTCCTCACGGACGATCGGTGCGGCGGCGTTAATTTCGACGAGTGCCGGTTGGACGTAGAAACCGTTCAGAGGAACGCCGGTCGTGAC
The DNA here is from genome assembly GCA_031368205.1 of Fimbriiglobus sp. Taxonomy (GTDB): domain Bacteria; phylum Planctomycetota; class Planctomycetia; order Gemmatales; family Gemmataceae; genus Fimbriiglobus. Next base: position 291 of record JANLRE010000847.1, read on the forward strand.
TCTCTGCCCACCAGTAATTGTTCCGCCCGATTGCCGCGCCGACGCGAGGGCCTTTTGCATGGCATCGAACGCGGCGCCGTCGATGAGCGGCCCGACCAGGACGCCACTTTCGAGCGGGTTGCCGATCGGCAATTTGGCGTACACCACTTTGATGCGTTCGACCAAATTCGTTGCAATCGAGTCGTGAACGATCAACCGCCGCAAGCTGGTGCAGCGTTGGCCGCACGTGCCGACTGCTGAGAACGTGATGGACCGCACGGCCAGTTCCAGGTCGGCGGAGGGCGTTACGATCATAGCGTTGTTGCCGCCGAGTTCGAGCAGCGATCGGCCCAGCCGCGCCGCCACCCGTTGCCCCACCGCACGCCCCATCGCCACCGAACCAGTCGCTGAAATGAGCGGAACGTCCGGTGAATCAACCAGTGACATGCCGATGTCAGTCCCGCCAATGACCAAGCTGACTACGCCGTCCGGCACGTCGGACATTTCGTGCAAAACTTCGCACACAATCGCATGGGTGGCAATTGCGGAAAGTGGCGTCTTCGGGGACGGCTTCCAGACGATCGGGTCGCCACAAACCAGCCCGAGCATCGCGTTCCAGGCCCACACCGCGACCGGAAAATTGAACGCCGAGATCACGCCCACCGGCCCCAGCGGGTGCCACTGTTCCATCAATCGGTGCCCCGGCCGTTCGCTGGCAATTGTCAATCCGTACAGTTGCCGACTCAGCCCGACGGCGAAGTCGCAGATGTCGATCATCTCTTGCACTTCACCTTCAGCTTCGACCAGGATTTTCCCGGTTTCGCGGCAGACAACGTTTGCCAATTCCGACTTCCGCTCGCGGAGTTTCACGCCGATTCGGCGCACGAACTCGCCGCGAACCGGGGCGGGAACGAGACGCCACGTTTTGAAGGCATCGCACGCGGCTGCGACGACGGGCTGAAGGTCGGCGGGACTAGCCGTTGGGAATGTGGCCAGCGGTTCGCCATCAATCGGCGAACGGACCGTGAGCGGTTCGCCGTGACCGAGGAACGACCGGCGTCCGATGGCAATCGCGTTATTCGGTGGGGTCGGCATTATGGCTCTCCGTCGTGACTTTCGAGGGCGGATTGATCGCGGCTGAATTGGGTCAAAGTCGGGGCGTCGTAGTGCTTGCCGAATCGGTTCGCCAGGAACTCGCGGTAGTCCACGTCTTCCTGTTTCACGAAGCCCGATGTCGGCAACCGACCGGCCACGTGGAGATCGACGACCGCGCACATGGCCGCTGCGGTCGTGACTTGAATCGCACTCCATTGCTCGCCGAACAGCGACTGCTGGTAAATCTTTTTGGCCTCGGATTTCTGCACAAACCGCCCCTTCCGCCAACCCGTGACGGTGCAGAACACGACCACAAGATCCTGGTAGGTGATCGGCACGGCGCGTTCGAGAACTTCCTTCAGCAACTCGCGCCGTTCACTCAATCGGAGTTCGTTCACCAAGAATGCGGCCAGGTCGCGGTGGCCGGGGTAGCGCACGGTTTTATAGTTCAACTCGCGGACGAATCCTTCCAGCGTTTCGCAAAGCGTACCCAGGCCGCCGGAGGTGTTGAACGCTTCGTAGGCCACGCCGTCCAGTTCAAAATGCTCGAGTCCTTCCAGTGGCAGTAACTCAATGCGGCGACCGTTGTGGATCGCTTCGCACGGGTTGCAGTATTCGTTGATGAGGCCGTCCGTAGACCACGTCAGGTTGTACTTCAAGGCGTTCGTGGGGAACTGTGGTAACGCGCCGACCCGCATGTGGACCGTGTCGAGTTTCTCAAACCACTTGGTGGCATGGTTCGCCAAAATGGAGACGAAGCCCGGTGCCAGACCGCACTGCGGCATGAAGATTTGTCCCGACTTGGCCTGACTCGCAATGGCCCGCACGCGCCGGGTTGTTTCAACATCTTCGGTCAAATCAAAGTAGCTCAGGCCGTGTTCGTGAGCGACTTCGGCGATCAGCGGGTTCAGCTTGAAGCTGAGCGCGGAAATGACAATCGACCGCCCGCGCATCACGTCGGCCAACGACGCCGGGTTCGCCGCATCAACGGCCATCGTCTCGATGTTCGGGTGGTGGAAGCGAGCCAGCGAGTTCGCATCCACGTCGGCCAACCGCACGTGGTAGTCGCCGGTCGCCGCCAGTAAGCGGGCGATCATCCGGCCAATCTTACCCGCCCCCAGGAGGACAACATCGGTCATTGGCAAACCCTCTGGGGCGGTAGACGGGTAGAATGGTGTAGTCTTCACTATTATCGGATCACTTGCCACTCGAACCAAATTTCGACGACCTGCGGAGGAATTTCGATGTCCAGCGAAATGACGTGGACCCCCCAGCCGGACGCCGCCACGTTCGTGCAAGATCAGCTTGATTCGTTCCTTCAATCGAGCAGTGCCATCCAGAAGTTGCGCGACCGGCTGCATGCCGATACCGGCACGCGGCTACTCGATTGGATTGCGAAATTCGCGCTACCAGCACAGGACCAACTCGTGCAAAACATGGAAGTAGTTGGGTACGTTTCCGATGCTGGAAAATCGCTGTGGCGGCATCCGGGGGGACTGTTTCCGGATGTTGAACTCACGAATCACCGGGAAAAACGGCTGTTCATCCGCGTCGAATCCGTCGCCGATTTCGTGTTGGCCCAAGGGCTGACAGGCCATGTCACGATTGACGGTGCGCCACTGTCAGCGGTCCGTCAGTCGAAAATTGCCACAGAGAATGGCACCGAATGTTGGGTCGTCGAACGGCACGGCGGATCGACTGTTGACCCTATGAAGATATTGCGTCACCACGAAGCGTTTCGACTACGCAACCGCAACTTCGATGACGACGCGGCAGGTTTTGCCCGCGCCCGGAACTTGGTTCGCGCGGCGATTGCTGATCTCGGTGTTGATCGCACGTGTGATCTTTTTTTCCAGGCGGAACGCGAATACTGGCAACTGCGCAACCGGGCGGCGCGAGTTCAGAAAGCGCGCCAAGATGCCCTCGGCATGGGGTGGGCGAATCACGACCACCACACCTACCGCAGCGGCCGCAACAACTTCGCGCCGATGATTGCGATCCTCGAAGAGCTGGGGTTTGTGTGCCGGGAGCGGTTCTTCGCCGGTCGGGAGGCGGGGTGGGGTGCGCAGGTACTTGAACAACCCCACGTCGGCGTCATCATCTTTGCGGACGTTGATCTTTCCCCGGACGAAGTGACCGGCGATTTCGCGCACGACCCGTTGCCGTTGCGGAAGGAACTCGGCACGGTGGGGCTGTGGTGTGCGCTCCACGGCGAAGCGTTCCTGCAAGCCGGTATGCACCACCTGGAATGCCAGTTCGACTTCGACGCGGCACGGGACCAGTTGAAGCCCCACGGCGTGGATTCGATGAAGCCGTTTACGGATTTCACGTACCTACGACAGGCGTTTACCAAAGGTGAAGTGTGGCCGGTGGCCGAGACGCGAATTGCGAAACTGCTACACGAAGGGCGAATCACGGAAGCGCAAGCGACGAAGTTCCGCACGGACGGCGCACTCGGCTCCCACCTGGAAATTCTGCAACGCAACGACGGCTATAAAGGCTTCAACCAAACCGGCATCAACGAGATTATTCTGAAGACCGACCCCCGACTCGCGGTCACTACGTGAATCGCATGGACAGTCGATCGACGATCGACGATCCGATTTGAAGCGACGCTGTTGCGGCGGGGGATGGGGCGTTGCAAACATTCATGACACGGTCCCCTTCCACGATTAGAAAATCATCAATCAGCCCGCCGTCCCGGCCCACGGCTTGGGCGCGAATGCCTGCTGGGGCGGGTTCCAAATCATTAGCGCGAATCTCCGGAATTAACCGTTGAAGTGCCTGCACGAAGGCGGCTTTCGAGAGGGAACGGTGCATTTCGCCGAGGCCCATTCGCCAGTGTTTGCGGGCCATTCGCAAAAAACCGGGATAGATGAGGGTGCCGAAAAGATCGCGGAAGTTGATGTCGAAGAAGCGATAACTTTCGCGGCCAAACGCCAACACCGCGTTCGGCCCGCACTCGACCGACCCGTCGATCATGCGGGTAAAGTGAACACCCAAGAACGGAAACTGCGGGTCCGGCGTGGGGTAGATCAGGTTCCGACACAGCCTCGCGGCACTCGGCTTCAACGCAAAATACTCACCCCGAAACGGGACGATTTGCACGCCCGGTTCCACGTGTGTCATTGTGGCGACACGATCCGACTGCAGGCCCGCACAGTTCACGAGTTGCCGGGCAACCTGCTCTCCGGCGGTGGTCACAATCACCACGACTTCGGCACGGTAACGGACCGCTGTCACTCGGGCGTTGAAGACAATTTCGCCGCCTGCCGAACGGACTTTTTCGGCCAATCGCTCGCAAACTTGTCGGTAGTTCACGATCCCGGTTTCAGGCACGTGAATCGCCCGGATGCCGGCGGCGTGCGGTTCTAACTCGGCCAGCCGCTGTTTGTCGATCAACGTGCAGGCGACGCCGTTCGCCTGACCGCGTTCATAAAGTTGTTGCAACGAGGGCAAGTCGGCCTCGGTAACTGCCACGATCACTTTGCCGCAAATTTCGTGGGCAATCCCCTCGGCGCGGCAGAACGTCTCCATTGCGAGTTTACCGGCCCGTCAATTGATCGCTTTCAGTGAACCCGGCTTGTAGTAAATGCCGCTATGCAGGACGCCCGAATTGTGCCCGGTCTGGTGTTCCGCGACCGCCATTTCTTTTTCCAGCACGACGACACGGCGATCGGGGAACCGTTGTGTAAACTGAAACGCCGTCGCCAACCCGACGATACCGCCACCCACCACTACCAAGTCTGCAACCTTCATCGAAATCCTCCGATGCTCACGATTGCTGTGGGAGTTGACGCTGCCAACAAACGAAGGATACCAAAATGTGTGCGTTGGTAGCAATTGCCGCTTTTTGTCGATGAACTCCCTCGCTTTGCCGATGTACTGTAAGTTATGGCCGTGGATAAGATGCGCATTAGGTCCGCGATCGGTCATAGCTCCTGTGAAGCAGACAAAATGGAAAACCAGATCGTCATTGATGCGACTAAACGCTGGATCAGTTCGATCGTCGTGGGGCTAAACCTCTGCCCGTTCGCACGGCGGGTGTTTGACGCGGACCGGATTCGTTACGTCGTGACCGACGCGGCGGATGACGTGTCGTTGAAACTGGAATTGATCCGCGAATTGAAGCTGCTGTCTGCGGCGGATCGGGCGACTATTGAGACGACACTCCTCATTCACCCCGGCGTGTTACGCGATTTCTTCGACTATAACGACTTTCTCGGGACTGCGGACGGGCTACTTCAGGAGTTGGGCTTCGAGGGGGTGATTCAGATTGCGAGTTTTCACCCGGACTACCAGTTTGCCGGAACGTCAGCCGATGCCGTTGAGAACTACACCAATCGTTCGCCGTACCCGATGCTGCATTTGCTACGCGAAGTCAGTGTCACGGAAGTCTCGGCGAACCCGGATGACCTGCTGCGGATCCCGGAACGCAACATCGAGACACTCCGGGCGATCGGAATCCGTGCCCTGCAACAACGGCTGAAAGGCATCAGTTGAACTGCTCAGCTTTTCTTCCGCAATCGACCGGGTTTGTACGCTTGCAAGTAGTTGGGGATCTCGTCGTCGAACGTGGTGCGAATCGTGCCCATGCTTTTCATTTCCGCAACGGCGTCGTCCGCCGTCCAGCCGTTATGTTCCATCCGATACAGTGCAACATAACCCCCGGTTCGATGGATGCCGGCGAAGCAGTGAACCAACACCGGCTTCGTCGTCGGGTCATCCATGATGCTCAAAAACTTTGTGAGATTTTTGTCAACCGCAGCCGGTTTGTCTTCGGTTCCGTACCAGTTGGCGGGCGAAAGAATGACGTGTTGAATCCCGTTCGCTTCACAGTACACGACTTCTTGCGTGTCCGGGGACTGCTTGCCGTCGTCCTTCAAATCCCGCAGGGAAATGACGGTTTTGAAGCCGTATTCCTGAGCCATTCGTTGAAAGCCCTCGGCGGACATCTGCCCACTGCGGTACAGCACGCCCGGTTCGACGACGCGAAAGTTGCGGTACTTGGTACTGACCATCGCGCGGTACCCGAGCGGCAACCCGACCACAATGAGGCCGAGTCCGATTGCCAGCGTGATCGGAATCACACGTCTCATTTTCATGTCCCTGACCACTGTTCATCTCGAAAGCATCGAGACCGTTCGCGGCAGCCGAAACGGCCAGACACGGCGGTACAACCAGCGTCCCACTCGCCCGAAAAACTTCGGCCACGGACCCGGATCGACGGGTTGCAGGTCGGCCAAGTTCGGGCGGAGCACCATCAGAACCAAAAACGGGGCGTACCACAAGACGTACAGGCCGCCACGGTCCGCGAACCAAAACTGGACGCCGATCGTCATCGCGGCGGTGAGCGCCAGCAGGTGCCCCAGGTTGCGGACGGGCGCCCAGAAGAGCGAGGTCAACACGAACGCGACGTACAGGATGAACACCGGGATGCGGTACGCCCAGTACACCCCCGTCCAGATGCTCTCCGCTTTCGGAATCCGCCACGGTTGCCAATCTTCCAGGTGCAAGGTTTGCCACATGCCGTCTGGGAAATGGCCAGCCAATCGCAGCACGAAGAGTGTTGTCGCTAACCCGATCAACCACGCTGCCGTGAAACCGACCACGAACCGGCCCAAGCCACGCGGGCGGTAGAACTGAATCCACACCGGCAAAATCAACAACGGGAAGAAGGTCGTCCCGGCAGCGATCCCGATGAACATGCCAGCCAAGGTGGGCCGTCGGTAGAAAAAAATCGCCCAGAGTATGAGCGCGGCGGGCCACACGTGGTGGACCTGCCCAATGTGGTAAGCCGCATAGGGTAGGAGTAGGTACATCGTCCCCGCCGCAACGCCCGTGGGTGTGTCGTGGAAGTGCTTCATGCCAATCAGCAGTAACCCCGTAACGACTGCGACGTGGCAAAGCATGGCGAACGTGCGTTCGACCCAAAACTGAACGTCTTGGGTCGGCGAGCCATTTGCGGCTTGGACTTCCGTGACCACGGCAGTCGCGCCTTCCTGGACCCCGGTGAGGGCGACCGGGCGCTTGCCGACAGTCTCCCACGGGTCGGTCGATCGGCTGAATGCGACACCAGTAAGGCAAACCAACAACGCAGAGCCGAACCAAATCAACCCTGGTGTCGAGAGATTCGGTGAGATCAACGGACGCCGAATCGTCGCCAGATCGACGAGGCACCGCACAAACCAATACAGCGAAGCACTGAGCAACCACGCATACCCCGCGATCCGTTCCTGGGCGGCAAAAATCGGCAAGTCCCGTTGCCCCGGTTCACCCGTAGTGGAAGGGCTGTGGGAGGCGAACTGGTTCGCTTCTTGAATTAATAGGAACCCTGGGACGAACAGAAACAACGCGAGAAGATCAAGGTTTCGGAGCGTGAACAGGCGTGAAAACTGAAAGAATAACGACACCGTCAGGAACAGTGAGAAGTAAAACCAGCTTGCCGAGTTGGGCAACGTGAATTCAAAAAAGATCGACGACGGCACGAAACACTCCGAACGGAAGAAGGGCACGCTTCTCGTGTAGGCAAATCATCAGCGACGACGTTCACTATCTTATTAGGTGCAACGGTCCCGTTGGACTTGACCAGATTACCCTGGCCGTTACGATCCGCAAACCCGACTTGGCTACCGAGGACCACACATGGCCGGACTGACAGCATCCGTACCGGCACCACTGCGACCGTTGGCGGTGAAACTGCGCGATGTTGTCCGCACATTGTCGAAGCCATCGTTGGATCGAGTCTTGACTGTTGCTGACAACCAAGGCCGGATCGAACCGCGTGTCATGTCGTTCGTGCTCCAAAAGGGCGAAACGGTTCCGTGCCCGATCCGGATCACCAACCACGGCAACGCGATCTGGAGTTCCACCGGAACCTACCCTCTCGTACTTTCCCTACGGTGGTTGTCCGCTCGAAAAGAACCGCTCGATGTGGCCACGGTGCGAGTGCCGTTGCCCACGCCGGTCTATCCCGGCGAGTCGGTTGAAGTCCCCGTTTCGTTGATTGCTCCGGACTTCGTGGGGCATTGTCTCGTGGCGGCGGTGCTTCAGCAAGAGGGTGGTTCCGTAGCCGTTGAACACGGTTGCAAACCCGTGTTGATCGAAGCCCAAATTACCGGGCGGTATGCGGACGACATCGACTACTACAAAGCCTACGCCACAGCAGACCTCACGCTAGATTACTGGACGGTGGTCGGGCCGAAGACGAAAGACGAGTTCGACAAGTTGGCCCAGGCGAAGTTACAGTTGCTGCTTGAAGTTGGTGCCACACTCGATTCACGCATCCTGGACATCGGTTGCGGCACGGGCCAATTGGCGGTGGCACTTGAACCGTTTCTTTCGGACACGGGATGCTACGTCGGCACGGACATCGGCCCGGAAGCGATCACGTTTTGTCAGCAGCAGTTCAAGCGGTCGAATTTTCGGTTTGCTCAGAACGAGATGACCACCATTCCGATCGAACGGGAGCAGTTCACGCACGTGACATTTTTCAGCGTGTTCACGCACACTTTCCCCGACGAAACCGCGTTGCTGCTTGCGGAGGCCAAACGTTTACTCGCCCCGGACGGCACGATCATCGGAGATGTGTTTACGTCGTCGATCGTCGATCGGTGTTCCGGGAATCGCGGCATGATGGAACTGAACCGCGAGCACTTTTTGCGACTGGTCCAACTGGCCGGGTTGACCGCACAGGTGATGCACGCCACTCCTTGGGGTAAGTATTGTCAGCGCGAAATCTTTTCGTTTACGCACCGAGTGGGGGCCAACTCGTGATTGGCCTGTTGCGGCAAACGGCACTGTGGCGAACGCTGCGCGGAATCAAACGCCGACTGATTCCGCCTCGCCACGACACCGTGTTGCCCCCGGAATTGTGCAACCACGAAACCGTGATTCTGAATCCGCCTGCCGCGTTGGAAGCGGGTGTATCCCATCCCTGGACACTTCGGGTCACCAATCAATCGGCGCAAGCGTGGGCAACTGCTGGGCGGCAGCCGGTCGAAATCATTGCGCGATGGATGACATACGGCGGCGACGTTTTCGGGGCGCCGGTCCGGTTCCCGGTGCCAACGCCACTATACCCTGGCGAGCCGACCACGCTAACGATTTCCATTCCAACCCCCGCGTTTGTCGGCGATTTCACGCTCGAAGTCGATCTGGATCAAGTGGGTGGCGGACGATTCAGCGAACGCACACCTCAAGCCAAACCAGCATTGGTGGCAGTGCCAGTTCTCGGCTCCCGCGCGATGGACATTGATTACCACCAAGTCTACCGCACCGCGAACTTGCAGGAAAACCACTGGTGGGTTGTCGGCGGGTACTACAGCCGGGACGAGTACGAGAAGTCCAGCCAAGGCCGCCTCGGGATGTTGATTCAACACGGCTTGACGCCCGATTCGCGGGTCTTGGACATCGGCTGTGGTACCGGGCAGATGGCAGATTCGCTGCAAGGCTACCTGTCCGAGAAGGGTGCTTACTACGGCACCGACATCGGCGCGGAAGCGATCAAGTTTTGCCACGACCGGTTCAACAAACCCCATTTCGTGTTCCGGCGCGGCGAGATGACCCGCGTGCCGTTTGATGCCGCCGACGGGCCGTTCGATCTGGCGATTTTCTTCAGCGTCTTCACGCACACGTTCATCGACGAATCGACCCTGTTGCTCGCTGAAGCAAAGCGGCTTCTCGGGCCGGGGGGGTGCGTGATGGTGGACATCGTCGTGTCCCCGCTGGTCGAACGCGGGGGCGGCAATCGCGGTGAAATGATCCTGAACCGGGAACACTTTTTCCGCATCGCGGCTATCCTGGGGTTTGTACCCGAAGTCATCGGCCGCTGGCCGTGGAACCCCCACGCCGAACGGCTCATGCTGGTGTTGCGACGCAACCAAACTTCTTGATTGAACACCCGGAAAGGACACCACGAATGCGCATCTTGTTAACGAACGATGACGGAATCTACGCCCCAGGATTGCGGGCGTTACGCGAGCAACTTTTATCGCTCGGTGAAGTCACGGTCGTGGCTCCCGCGACGGAACAGAGCGCGACCGGGCATTCCGTCACGCTGCTCACGCCGTTGCTCGTGAATGAAGTCTTTGACGACGTGCATGGGGAACGGCAATTCATCGGCTGGGCGGTCGAAGGTCGTCCGGCAGACTGCGTAAAACTCGCACTGCTCGAACTGCTGCCCGATCCGCCCGACGTGATTATCAGCGGCATGAACGCCGGGTCGAATGCGGGCATCAACGTGCTATATTCCGGCACCGTGGCCGCCGCGATCGAGGGGGCGTTCTACCACTTCACCGCCATCGCGTGTTCGCTCGAATACGATCAAAAAATCCACGACTACGCCAAGGCCGCGCAATACTGTCGGCAAGTGATCGACCAAATCCTGGCTCAGAAACCCGTCCGAGGAAGCCTGTTTAACGTCAACATCCCGGTCCTCGAACACGGGCCGATTCGCGGCATCCGGGTCATGCCACAAAACGTGACGACGTACCGTGAGAAGTTCGATCGTCGTGTCAACCCGAGGGGCCGCACGTACTTCTGGACCAGCCCCGAGTTCCATTGCCCCGAACCCCACCCCGACACCGACGTGACCGCACTCGCGGAGCAATTCATCACCGTCACCCCGCTGAAGTTTGACCTGACCGACCACGCAAGATTGCAGCAGATGCAAGAGTGGAAATGGAATGTAGAGTAGTGCGAAAGCCCATGAACGATCGTTCATGGGCTTTGATCGTTCATGGGCTTTCCAGGAACTTATTCCCCGGTGAATTTCTTCGCGCGCAACAAGTGGTGGTAGTGTTGCGCGAAGCGGTGCGACTCGTCGCGGACGTGTTGCAGCAATCGTAAACCCGCAGAGTGGCGGCTCAGTTTGATCGGCTCCGATTCGCCGGGGCGGAAGATTTCTTCGTCTTGCTTGGCGAGCGAAATCACCGTGAGCGGCGTGATGCCGAGCATGGCGAACGCATCCATCGCGGCACTCAGTTGGCCCTTGCCGCCGTCGATGAGCAGAATGTCCGGGAAAATGTCGCCCTCGTCAGTCAGCCGTTTGAACCGGCGAGTAATCACTTCCCGCATGCTGGCGAAGTCATCGACCCCAGCGACCGATTTGATTTTGAACCGCCGGTAACCCGCCTTGAACGGCGAACCATCCAGAAACGACACCAGTGACGCCACGGTGTCACTGCCGCCGAGGTGCGCAATGTCGAAGCCTTCAATCGTTCGCGGGGTCTTGGATAAGCCGAGAACTTTCTGCAGCGCCGCTAGTCCTTTCTTGGGATCGATGGGTAGCGAAAACACTTCCGGCTGGGCGTTCTTCTCCACGTCACCGCGCAGGGAGAGCTTGCCGAGGGCGGTGATTTCGTCCCGAATTCGCGCGGCCTTCTCGAACTGCATCGCCACGCTCGCTTCTTGCATCTGCGTTCGCATTTCCTTGACCAACCGCGACTTTTTCCCTTCCATAATCAGGATGAGTTTGCGAATCTGCTTGCGGTACTCGTCGCGGCCAATCCGGAAATTGC
>JANLRE010000865.1:0-4366 GCA_031368205.1 Fimbriiglobus sp.
CAGCTGATTGACTCGAATGGGATTCTTTCCAGCACGACCATAGTACCGTCGCTGTGGAGGAAATCGGCTTGGGATTCTTGGGGTTCGCGGAAAAGGAACTTGGTTACGTCGTCGAATTGCACGATTTGCCCCGGCAGGAAGCTCGCGGAGGTTTCGCGCAGATAGCCAAGCATCGCGTTGAACCACCCGAAGACGGTGCCGCTCTCGTGGTAGCCGTTGGTCTGATAGGCCAAGTCCGGCAAGCCGAGGTGGTGGTTGCCATAAGTGCGAATCCACGGTCGATCCGGTGCCCCCACGTTGGTCCGCACGAAACCAGCGAAGAGGTACAAAATCGGCAGGCTGCGAATGGTGGCGAAGGCATCTTCGCCGGGTTCGGGGATTAGGTCAAATGCAGGGCACGCGGTGCGGGCCTCCTCGTTCAACACCGCCGTCGCGCCGAATTGCGCGAGAACGCCACTCACGGCAGTCAGCGCGAGGTAGCGTTCAAACGCATCCGTCTCCGGCCCAGCATGGTACAGCAGGACGTGCGAGGCGTGCTTCGCCGCATCCTCTTTCACTTCCGGCGGCATGAGCGCGGGGACCACGCAACTGGCGATCGGTCCGTAAGGCATCGGCGCATCGAACCCCGCCAACTTGATGACGTGTGCGCCCCACGAGATGAGTCCGACGACGGCAACCGCCGGGCCACGATCCGAGACGAGTTCCCTGGCCTGCGGGAAGTCCGCCACGCTCACGAGTTCGACAATTGCCTCGGCCATCTCCGGGTGGTATTCGCGCGTGTACGCCGTCAACGCAGCCGAATCGAGCGGCAGCGGGTCCGGAAAAACAAGCTGCAAACTGAGCGGCGGCCCACTAGTGTTGGCCGCCGAAAAACGGTCGAAGAAGGTCATGGGCGTTCCTATAGGATCCTGAGTCGGGAGGTCGTCCCGACCCCACCCCGGCCCTCCCCGCACGCGGGAGGGAGACAGATCACTTCGTCCCGACGACGTTAAATTCCAGCGCCGCCATCGGCACGTCAATCACTGTATCACTCGCCTCCGGTTCGGGCTGGACAACGCTTCGCGTCGATGGCTTGCGTAACCACTCGATACTACCTCGCAGCACGCGGGTCAGGTCGTCCCACAGCGAATACGCCACGGGGGTGATGAGCAGCGTCAAAAGCAGCGACAGCAGTTGCCCGCCCAGGATCACTTTGGCCATGCTCGCGCGGGCGCCGGCGCCGGGGCCTTGGCCGGTGGCGATCGGAATCATCGCGGCCACGAGCATGATGGTTGTCATTAAAATCGGCCGCAACCGGGCTTCGTTCGCTTGCAGAATCGCGGCGTTGCGTTCGATGCCTTTGGCGATCAACACGTTCGTGTAGTCCACCTGCAAGATGCCGTTCTTCTTCACGATGCCGAACAACATGAACAAGCCGATCATCGCGTAAATGTCCAGCGGCGTTTGCAAGATCAGCAACGACACCAGCGCGAACGGTAGCGTTAATGGCACCGCCGCCAGGATCGTAATCGGGTGAACCAGGCTCTCGAACTGCGCGGCGAGGATCATGTACATGAAGATGAACGCCAGGATAAACGCGACGAGGAAGTTCGAGTTGGAATCGGCCATCAGTTTCGCTTCGCCCAGAAACTCCGTGCCGTACTCCGGCGACATCTCCAGGGTTTTGACGAACGCCGCGACTTCCGGGAGTGCGTTGCCGAGCGCCACGCCCGGCGCGAGATTGGCTGAGACAGAGACTTGGCGTTGGCGATTGAAGCGTTCGATCGCGGCGGGGCCACGTGCGGGAACGAGTGTGGCCAAGTTACGCACCTCCACGAGCTTGCCGCTTTGGCTAGGCACGGTCAATGCGGAGACAGCGGTGGGGCGATCCCGGAACAACTGATCGGCGCGAAGCCACACGTCGTACTGCTCCGAACCCTCCTTGTACTTCGTGACGGGTTCGCCGCCGACCAGCACTTGGAGCGACGACGCAATCCCTTGCACGGACACGCCGAGGTCCGCTGCTTTCTCCCGGTCGATGACCACTTGCAACTCCGGGTTCCGGGACGCGGCGCTGGTGTCCACGTCCGTGAAAAGGGGCCGCGTCTTCATCCACTTTTGCACCTTGGCCGCGTACTCGTCCAGCTTTTCGCTGTCCGGCCCGACGATGCTGAGTTCGAGTTGCACGTTCTTGAACGCGCTCGAACTGAACAACTTCACTTCCTGCACCGTCGTCCGCAGGTCGGGGTAGACCGCCAGCAGCGTGCGGGCGTCCGCCATCGCGTCGCGCTGGTGAAACTTGCGGTCCTTCAGGTCGGTCATGCGACAATAGATTGTCACGCGGGTTACGTCGCCTTGGGCCTTGGCTTGTCGCCCGTTGGTTTCGCCGATGGTGGTGAAGATGTTCGTCACGCCGCGAACCGTTTTGAGTTTGGCTTCAATCTCAAGCAACGTCTTGCTGACTTCACCGAGCGTTGAACCTTCGGGCATGGTGATCGCAACTTCAAATTCGCTTTGGTCGTCCTTCGGTACGAAGTCCGATCCGACCAGCATGAACAGCACCGGCGTCGAGGCGAGGACCAGCAGCGCACCCAACAGCACCAAGCCGCGATGCCACCCCCAGCGACCGCCGAGAACCCAACGCAGCACCGCAACATACCGCCGCGCGATCCAGCCCCAGAACCCGCCCGCCGAGTGACCGTGGGCGCGTTTGGGTTGCTTCAAAAAGCGGGCGCACATCATCGGCGTGAGGGTGAAGCTCACGACCATCGAGAGCAAAATCGCAAACCCAACGACGAAGCCGAAGCTGTTGAAGAACCGGCCGATTTGCCCGGACATGAACGCGATTGGGGCGAAGATCACCGCGAGGGACAGCGTCGTGGCCAGCACGGCGAGGGCAATTTCACTGGTGGCGTTTTGGGCGGCATCCCACGGCGTGCTGCCGTAATCTTCCATGTGCCGGAAGACGTTTTCCAGCACGACAACCGCGTCGTCGATGACGATGCCGACGGCCAAGATCAGCCCGAGGAGCGTCATGTTGTTCAGGCTAAAGCCCATCGCGTTCATGAACGCAAACGTCCCGATGATCGAGATCGGCACGGCGAGGGCGGCGATGATCGTCGTGCGCCAATCGCGGATGAACAGCAGCAACACTGCACTGACCAGCACCGCTGCCAGCATGAGGTGAAACTTCACTTCCTCAATGGAACCCTTGATAAACTTCGACTGGTCGCGGATGACCTCGACGCGAATGTCGGAGGGCAACATGGCGCGAATTGTGTCCAGTCGCTTGCGGACGGTTTCGGCCACGGTCACGGTGTTGGCACCCGATTGCTTTTGGATCACAAGACTCACGGCTTCATCGCCGTCCAGTCGGCTCAGGCCACGCGGTTCTTCAACGCCGTCTTCGATCGTGGCGACATCCCGAATCCGCAGCGGGTAGCCGTTGCGGTTGGTGATGATGATGTCCGCAAAGTCCGTCGGCTTCTTGACCCGGCCCAACGTCCGCAGCACTTCTTCCCGCTTGCCTTGATCGACCCGACCGCCTGGTAATTCGAGGTTTTGCCGAATCAGAGCGGCGCGAACGTCCTCGATGGACAGTTCCCGCGCCCGCAATTTGTTCGGGTCTGCCGTGACGTTGATCGCCCGTGTCTGGCCACCAACCAACACGACCGCGCCGACCCCGGAGACCGCTTCGAGGTCTTCTTTAATCAGCTTTTTCGCAATCTCCGTGATCTCCCGCAACGACCGCCGCCCCGAAATGGCGACCGTGATGACGGGCGTGGCGTCCAGGTTGAACTTCTCGACTTTCGGCTGATCGGTCCCGACCGGGAGTTGCGAATAAAGGATCGACATTTTGTCACGCAGCTCCTGCGCCGCGATGTCGCCGTTCTTCTCCAACTTGAACCCGACGACGATTTGCGACAGCCCTTCGCGGGTCGTGCTCCGCAGTTCGTCGATGCCGGACACCGTGTTAACGGCTTCTTCCACCGGCTTCGTGACCGCCGATTCCATCTCGTCCACGCTGGCGCCCTTAAGCGTCGTAGTCACGACGACAACCGGGATATCCACGTTCGGAAACAGTTCGACGCCGAGCCGCGAGTACGACGCAATGCCCAGCACCACCGGCCCCATCACGAGCATCGTCGTAAACACCGGCCGCCGAATGCAAATGTCCCAAATGCTCATATGTGATCTCGATGAATGTTGACGCACCGCTAGAATTCTGGATCGATCACTGAGTGTCACGTCTCGACCAAACCTCACGTATGCGGTTCTTCCCTCCCCCCGCATGCGGGGGGACTGAGGGGGGTCGAAACCGGCATCCCGTTCCGGCAACCGTCCTGAGTCGGGAGGTCGCCTCGACCCCACCCCGGCCCTCCCCGCA
>JANLRE010000877.1:0-2366 GCA_031368205.1 Fimbriiglobus sp.
AAGCCCATGAACGATCGTTCATGGGCTTTCTTCGTTCATGGGCTTTCTTCGTTCGTGGGCTTTTTTTACACACATTAATCCCCGAACGCCGCACACAACCGCAGGTGTTGCTCGATGTCCAGCACCTCGGAACGCACGGTGCCGTCGATACCCAGTGCAGCCAGTTTCGCATCGACATCGGGCTTCGGTTTGTGGCCGGTGGGCCAGTTCGACAGGGCTTGGCGGATGTGCTTGCGGCGGTGGGTGTAGAGGTCGCGGAGGAAGTTGCGGAACTTTTGCACGTCGCCGACTTTGGCCCGTTTCGCCGCGTTCGGGCGGATCAACACGATGGCGGAATCGACCTTCGGCTTGGGGAAGAAGTTGGTCGGCGCGACTTTCCGGATGATCTCCACGTCGGCGACACTTTGCACCAGCACGCTCAGCGAGTTGTATTCCTTGGTGTTCGGCGATGCCTGCATCCGTTCGGCGATCTCCCATTGCACCATCACGACCATGCGTTCAATGTTAGGATCGGTGATGAGCAGGTTGCTGATGATCGGAGTTGCAATCACAAACGGCAGGTTCGCCACGAGTTTGCGTTTGGTCGATTTGTGCTTCGCCGTCATTGCCGCCCACCCCGCGAGCATGTCCTGGTTCAGCATGTTCTTGCGGGCTAAGGCGTCACCCAAAAACAGTTGCACGTTGGGGCGGTCGGCAATCAAATACGTTGCGATTCGCTGCATGTCCACATCGACTTCCACACTGAACACGCACCCGGCTTGGTCCGCCATGAGTGACGTGAGCGAACCCGTTCCGGTGCCGACTTCGAGGATCGAATCGGATTGCGAAAGCTCGGCGGCCCGGCAAGTGAGATCCAACAAGTTCAAATCAATCAGGAAGTTTTGGCCGAGTTTGTTCTTTGGTTCCAGCCCGTGACTGCGCAGCATGTTGCGAAGGTACGACATCGTTTGACGCGGGGCAGGCCGGTTCGAGACCAGTTCTTCAACAATCGGCGGGCGTTCGACGACGATCGGCGCGGAGCCGTCGGCGGGGAGCATCGGGAATTCGTTAGGAGGCATTACAACTCGAGGGTCAGGTTCTTGAACAGTTTTCGGACGTGTTTGGCGAGCATGTCGCATTCCATGTTCACTTCGCTTCCCACGCCTTTGAAGCCAAGTGTTGTTACGGCCATCGTGTGCGGGATCAGCATCACACTCACCCGCCTCGGCAACACGTCCACGAGCGTGAGGCTGATGCCGTCGATAGCGATGGAGCCTTTGGTCACAAGCAAATCATCGAACTCAACGGGGACGTCAAACCAGATCGTGTGCCATTCGCCGGTCGGAATTTTCTCGGCAATCTTGCCGACGAAATCAACGTGGCCGCTGACAAAGTGCCCGCCAATCGCATCCCCAACTCGCAGCGCCCGCTCCAGGTTCACGCGATTGCCAACAGTCAGGCGGCCCAGATTCGTGCGGTCCAACGTCTCTGGGCCACACTGGAATGCAAACGTTGTCGCCGTCGAATTCACCACCGTCAGGCAGGTGCCGTTCACGGACACACTTTCACCCAACACCATCAGCGGGGCGAGTGTGGGTTCGGTAATTTCCAGTTGCGCGCCACCATGCCCGTCCGGTTCGATCCGGGACACCGTCGCTAGCGATTGCACAAGTCCTGTGAACATGTTGCCATTCTATTGGCACAGGTGACAAGCGGTTCGAGACCGGATGAATTTGTGCCACCCCGGCAACAATTGATGGTGTTGCGCTGTCGGCAAACTTGCCGCGACTCGTACACTTTTCCACATCGAACGAGCGCGAGGCGGCTTGCTCTCGCGGAGATGTTTCGACCCGTTGACCGACCGGATACGATGCAGGTATGAACGAACGGCACCTGGCGCGCGGATTCCGCTACGCCGGAATCATCAGCGGGCTTCGCAACGAACCGGACCGCCGCGACTTGGCGGTCATCATCTCGGACCGCCCGGCGACGGCTGCCGGTGTGTTCACACAGAACCAAGTCTGCGCGGCGCCGGTTCACGTGAGCCGGGATCGTTTGCCGTCGGATCAAATCCGGGCGGTCGTGATCTGCTCCGGCAACGCCAATGCGTGTACCGGCGATCAAGGTATGGCGGACGCCATGCGAATGACGGAGCTGGTAGCAATCGGAATCGGCTGTTCACCGGAGCAAGTCCTCGTGGCGTCCACCGGCGTGATTGGCCGACCGCTCCCGATGCCGATTCTCGAAGCCGGGATTCCTAACGCCGTCAACGCCGCGAAACCGGGTGATGCCGCGTTCCAGGACGCCGCACACGCGATTTTGACGACCGACACGGTCATCAAAATTTCGTCAGCCAAGGTTGGAGATTACAGCATCATCGGCTTCGC
>JANLRE010000943.1:0-6224 GCA_031368205.1 Fimbriiglobus sp.
CTCCGGTTGAATCGCGTTCAACAGCGACGACTTCCCGACGCCGCTTTGCCCGGAGAAGACCGTGGCCCGGCCCGTCAACATTTCGCGCAACCGTGGCACCCCTTGCCCGGTCTTCGCACTGGTCAATACCGTTGGAATACCCATCTGCGAGTAGGCGCCGATGAGCGGTTGGAGTTCGACGGAGTCCGTCAGGTCCGCCTTGTTCAAACAGAGGATCGGGTTGAGTTCGCCCTTGTACGCAGCCGCAATGTAGCGGTCGATGAGGTGCGGTTTGAGGTCCGGTTCGACGAGCGACATCACGATGACAAGTTGGTCGATGTTCGCCACCAACACGTGTTCGCGCCGTCGGCTTTCGCGGGTCAGCACGCCGTGCCGGGGTTCGACCCGCTCGATCTGCCCCTCCGCACCGCCGTCCTTGGCCGGGCGAATCCAGACGCGGTCACCCGTCGTCACGATGCTGCGCTCATCGGTTTGGATCGACTTCAGGACGCGAAGCAAGGTGCAACGGTAAACTTGGCCGTCGCCGAGTTCGACGTAACTGTACAGGCCGTGAACCTTCAGCACCCGACCGGGAACGCACACGTTATCTTTCGCGGCGGGCATTCCGGGGGTCTCGGCCTCACCCGTCGGCTTGCCGGTGTCGTCGAGAATGACGGTGCGGTGCCGCGAGATGTCCCCCTTGGCCCGCACCCGCTCCCCGGTTTGTGCGTCGCCCACCTTCTCCGCATCGTCGTGGAAGTCGCGGGTGATGTCGTTCTCGCGCGGCGGCTTGGTCCGATTCCGCCGGAACTCGACACGAACTTTCTTTTGCTTGCTCATGGCCCCGGTTCCCTGGAATCCGCGTTGTTCGACTCAGCCAGAAAGGTTCAATCTATGGCGACGATGCGACTTGAGATAGAGAGAGGATTGCAGCGACGGGTTCAGAGGGTGTGGCAATGCAGCGAGTCAATCGCAGAGACTAACTCGCTGCATCGGATCGCAGATTGTCGTTACTTCGTGACGGTGACCTTGTTGCCGGCGCCTGCCGACAGCGTGATTTTGTTCTCGACGTTGGCGGACTTATACTTTTCGGGAATCGCCGCGAGAGCGGCTTTGGACTTGGATTGATCGGCAGCGGATTTCGCCGACTCGCTTGGTTGGAAGAAAAACATGTAGTCGCCCGGAATGCCCTTCGCCGTGAAAGAACCGTCCGCACCCGTTAGCCCGCCACTGGTGAAACCAGCGCCCATCGGCTGAAGGACCAGTTGTACGTTTGCAATCGGCTGCCCGTCTGCGCTTTGCACGACTCCTTTGATGTCCACAGATTCCGCGTTCGTCCCCGGACCACTACAGCCACAGCCACAGAGTGTTGTGACGGCAACAACGAACGCGACCATCAACATTGACCGAAACATCATCATCAAATCTCCAGAAATAGAACAAGCCGGTGTAATAGACACCGGCTTGAAGTTGTCACTTCGTCACATCCACAATCAGTCCGCGTTGACGACTTGTCCGTCCGTTGCACCCACCAAGTATTTGGTGGTGATCGCATCAAGGCTGTCACGCATCGCGCGGACGGACCCGTCGCCCATCGCCACCATGACGATGCCAGTGTGGAAGCCAAACGGCTCGTCGTTCGGGCCGCAGTTGTTGACCGTCCAACGGCACTCTGGTGGACCGCCCATCGGGTTTTGCGTGTTGTTAAACTTGGCAATCCGGTTCGCCACGATGGCGTGGTTGTTCGGCCCCGAGTAACCGTTACCGACGGCGTCGGGGTCGGCCCAGGCGTAGACGCGGCGAGCGTTGGCAAAAATCGAGCCGCCACCCGACAAGCCGTTGATCGGGTCAGCCGGGTTAGACACCGGGCTGGAACGGGACGAGTATTGCCCGAACGTCCCCACCGACGGGTGTGCCCGGCTCACGTCTTCAATGAACAGAATCGTGTTACTCGTGCCGTCACTGACGCCGAGAATTGCGCGGCCTTCGCACGTCAACATCCCGTGGACCACTTGGGTCAAGTACGCAGGGTCCGAAGTCGGCGTCCGCATTTGGTAAGTCGGAGAAGCAGGCCGTGCGTCAATGTCGCTGACGACAAGTGTCATGTAGTCCAACGAGCCGTACCGGGTCACCGGGTCACGCGCGTCCGCACCGATCGGCGAGCTTGGACATATGAAGGTCTTGACCGTGTTTTTTGCGGCATTTTGCCACTGGGCGTTGAGCGGATCGTTGTACGCACGGCCTTTGGCGTTCTTGTGTAACAACGCGCCCGATGGCGTTAAGTAAGCACCGCTCGACTGTAACACGCCGCCGTAAAGCGCGATCGAGTCCGCACTCACGTCGAACTGGCGATAGATGTTTTCTTGTTCAATGTACGGCAACAAATACGTAAAGGTCGAGTGGGTCACGTAACTCGTCGTGTTGCTACCAGTCGATTCGCACTGACCGCTGGGCGGTAACACACCGTAGGCGCTTTCGTAGTTGTGGGCAGCGAGACCAAGCTGTTTCAAGTTGTTCGAGCAGGTGCTACGCGCAGCGGCTTCGCGGACTTTTTGAACGGCGGGTAACAGCAGCCCGATCAGAATAGCGATGATCGCAATCACCACCAAAAGTTCGATGAGCGTGAACCCACGGTGGCGGGCGGTCAGGGCCTTAGAACGATGCACAGGCATTCTCCGAGGACAAGTCGAAACGAGGGCGCGTAGTTCACGCTAAGTGGACGAAGAAATGTTAACGGTCTGATATTTGGATTGCGTGAAGATATGAAGTGGTCTGGTTGAACATTGTGAAACACGGGGAGCCAGGGCAACCGGCCCTGGCTCCCTGGTCTGGCAAAATTTTCTGGCACGCTGTCATCACCGGGTTTTCGGCCCTGAAAGGGACGTTCTGTCAGCCCAGGGCCATGCCCTGGGGCCGGACAACGATCAGGTTTTTATTCAATTCCGGACGGTTCTTACCAAATGGTAACCAACCGAACGAACCGTCCATTCGAGAGTTCCCAGGGCATGGCCCTGGGCTGACAGAACGTCCCTTTCAGGGCCGAAAACCAAGAGAAATCACTTGCCCGAAAAAATTCGCCAGTCCCCGGCTGTTCGATCGCGGGTTGTCGTTCACGTTACCGATCGCCGACCATATTCAACAGCGTGCGAACCGCATCGCGGTACGGCTCAGGCAGGTTATCGAAACCATTTGCCACTGTTGTGGATTTGCCATCGTGAAACTCGAACTTAACTTTGCTCGGCTTGCCGTCTTCAATCTTCCCGACGATGTTGTACGTCACGTCGCCTTTCTTGGCGGTGATTTTGAAGTCGTTGTTGTTCACTTGCGACTGGATCGACTCAAACTTGACACGCGGTGCGTCACGACCGTCACTGAGCATGAGGACTCGTTTGACTTGCGGCGGTTGCGGCAGTTCCAGACCCTTGATCGTTTCCTTTTTGCCCTTCCGTAACACGACCACTTCGACCTTTTCGCCCGGCTTCACTTGCCCGACGAGTTCCGTGAACTTCGCCGGATCACCGCCGACTTCTTTACCGGCGAACAGCAGGATGATGTCGTTCTTCTTCACGCCGGCTTTCTCGGCCACGGACCCGCCGACCACGTTGCCCACGAGAACCCCGCTCCCCTTGGGCAAGTCGAGTTGCTCCGCAAGGGCCTCGGGCACATTCGAGGGCGTGACACCCAAACGGGGACCATAAGCCCGTCGCATATCTTCAGAGAATTCAACGCGGAGTTGAGCCGCTTTCTTCATCATCTGTTCCGCTTCAACCTTCGCCCGTTGGGCTTCGGCTTCGGCTCGTTGCATGGCGTCACGGAACACGGGATTGTTCTTCATCTGTTGATCGCCTTCGGCGAGTGCTTTGTGTGCTTGCTGGAGGGCGCGTTCGATCGCTTCGCGGGCAACGGGGTTGTCCTTCAGTTTCTCAAGGGCTTCGTGAAGACCTTTCAAACTCGCATCGCTGACGACCCGAACGCGATCGAGGTTCGGCCCTTCCACACGGGCTGGCGGATTGCCACGGCCAGGAGGGGCGGGCGGTTGTGGCGCGTTGGGTGGCGTCGGCGGCTGCATCGCAGCTGGAGGTTGTCCACCGCGACCGCCAAACCCTCCGTTCCCACCGAAGCCAGCGTTCCCACCGAAGCCAGCATTCCCACCGAAGCCAGCATTCCCACCAAAGCCAGTATTCCCGCCGAAGCCAGCATTCCCGCCAAACCCGCCGCTGCCGCCCAAGCCACCAGCTCCGGGGCCGCCCATCGGTCCAGGGCCACGCATGTTGCTCAGCGCTTTTTCGAGGCGATCGACGAGCTTGTTGACTTCGTCGATGTCCCCTTTCTTGGCGGCTTCCGCGATCTGCTTTTTGATCTCGCCCAAGTTGGGAACTTCCATCACCCGGACGTTCAGCTTGCGTTCTTCACGGGGTTTGTCCCCATCGGGTTTACGTTCTTCGCGGGGTGCTTGATCCGCGCTGCGTTCTTTTGGTTTCTCATCGTCTGTTCGGACTTCGCCCCGCACTTCGACCTCCACGCGGGTTTCACGTGGCTTGGGTTGTTCCGGCTTCTTGGCTTTTTCGTCGTCCGCTTGGACGATGCTCAAGCCGGACAGCGTCACGGCGGCTGACAGCACCGTTGCGGCAGCCAACAGGTTCCAGCGCCGGGATGACTTATGCGTCCCCCGGTTTTCGGTCTTCAACAACATGGTTACTCTCCGGAAAAGGTCTGATCGCCCCGCCCAAACGCCCTGTGCTGGCAAGGCACTGCGGCGCGTCGGGGACGTTGTGCCCTGCGACAAATTCACCAAAAACTCCGCGTAATCAACCGACTTCCCGCCCGCCGCCACGGCGGCAGCGTCCGCGAGAAATTCCTGGGACAACACCAACTCCCGACGCACCGCCCAGAACCACGGCACGAAGTAGAACAACGAACGCGCAATCCCCGCGAACCACCCGGTGAGGGCATCCCCACGGCCCAGATGGTCCAGTTCGTGCGCGAAAATCCATTTCAATTCATCAACGGTTGCGACACTCGCTAGTGGCTTCGGCAACAAAATTGTCGGGCGAAGCACCCCAAAGCAAAGCGGTGACAACAGTTTGTCACTCACCAGCACCGTCGGCTTGCGACGCACCGCCATCGTCATCTCGTCAAACACCGCACGCACCCGCGCCGAGGCTGGTACGGCATTTCGCCGCAACTTGGCCAGCGCCACATGCCCGACCAGCAGTTCGCCGAACAAGTACAGCACCAGCACGAAATGCGATGTCATCACAATCACCACGAGGTCGCGCCAAGTCGGCGTATCCACGGAGGGTGTTGCTTGGCGCTCAGGTAAAGCATCGGCCTCATCGACCGAGAGCAATTCAGGCACCACCACGAGCGAGGGTGGCAGCGGTTTCGGCTCGTCCAGTGGAACCGGCGGCACGATCTCAGGGGCAGCGTTTGTGTTGGCATCGGCCAGCACTGGTACGTGATTCGGATCCACTTCGTCGAACCGAGACGGCTTTCGGAGAACGACTTCCGCACCATCGAACTCAGCAGGCGGTAATGGCGCTTTGCGAATTGCGCGAACCGGGTTACCTTGTGGATCAACACCGTCTGGTATTTTCGCCGCAGTCAGAACCGCTATTTCCGGGGACGGACTCAACCAGCCCGTCGGCAACGGAATCGTCAACCAAGCGGGGAACAAGCACAACAGCGGCACCAGGACAGCCGAACGCAGGGTCCACGCAGCCAACCGTTGCCGGTGATACGGCGCTTTCACGAACCGCAAACCGATCCACCCGACCAACAGCACGAGTGCGCCGCACCCCGCCGATTGACCGGCCCAACTGATCGTACCGGAAGCCAAGTGCCAGATGTCGCTCATCGTTCACCCTCTCCACACACCTGCGAATCCACTGGTCCCACACCGCCGGTTACAATTTCTTTCGCGCTTGATTCAAGAGCGTGCGCATTTGTTCCAGTTCATTCGGTGGAATCTTCTCGGCCTTCAGCAAGCTCAACACCAATTGTGAGGCCGCGCCGTCGAAGACGCGATCCAAAAACCGCGACGCCGTTTCTTCCCGGCTGAACAACGGCGTGTAAATGAACGTCCGCCCCTCCAAGGTGTGGGCGACCAAACCCTTGGTTTCCATGATGCGAATGAGGGTTTGCACGGTGTTGGGCGCCGTCTGCTTGCCGTCCAAAACGCGCAGCAGTTTGTGAACGTCCGACACGCTCTTGGGGCCGTGTTCCCAGAGCACCTTCAAGATTTC
>JANLRE010000964.1:0-1496 GCA_031368205.1 Fimbriiglobus sp.
TGGTCTTTCGCTGTGGCTCGTTTTCGCCACTGCGACTTTTGTGACGAGTCAGGTGCCAGCCAAAGAAAATGCACCGCAACCGAAGAAGGGCGCCCCGATAGTGCTGGGGCCGGACGACAAGGCGGCGATGCCACAAGCGCCGGCAGGGTTTGACAAGAAACGGGACGATATCCCGCGTGGCAAACTGGAGATGGTCGAGTACGACTCCACGACCGTCGGCAACAAACGCAAAATGCTCATCTACACGCCACCCGGCTACACGAAGGATTCGACATACCCGGTGTTCTACCTACTCCACGGCATCGGCGGGGACGAAAACGAATGGCGGAAGGGCGGCACGCCGGATGTGATTTTGGACAACCTCTACGCCGACAAAAAACTCACGCCGATGATCGTGGTGATGCCCAACGGCCGGGCGCAGCCCAACGACCGGGCCGAAGGCAATGTCTTCCAGCACGCAAAGGCGTTCGAGACCTTTGAAGGCGACCTGTTGAAGGACGTGATCCCGTTCATCGAAAAGACGTATCCCGTCAAGAAAGGTCCAGAGAACCGCGCCCTCGCTGGGCTTTCGATGGGCGGCGGGCAGTCGCTGAACTTCGGGCTAGGCAACCTCGACACCTTCGCGTGGGTCGGCGGCTTTTCCTCCGCACCGAATACCCGAGCGCCCGAAAAACTGGTGCCGAACCCGGACGAGGCGAAGAAGAAATTGAAACTACTTTGGATCTCGTGTGGCGATCAAGACGGCCTCATGAACATCAGCCAACGCACCCACGCTTACCTGAAGGAAAAAGGCGTCGAACACATCTGGCACGTCGAACCGGGCGGCCACAACTTCCCGGTGTGGAAGAACGACCTGTACCTCTTCGCCCAGCGAATTTTTCGATGATCGTGAACGGCAAGAGCATTCGATGAGGTCGGACTTTTGCCAGGACCAACGCATCATTTCTCCGTCGAGTGAAGGCTCAGCCCGACGGAGTTTCCATCCCTCGTTTGGTTCGCCACAACCTCAACTTCCTTGCACAACCGGGGCTAGTTCTTATTCACTAGTAGGAGGTGTTCGCCTCCGCCTATCATGATGCCCGACGCAAACAACCCCGTCGCGATTGCCATTAGGTTGTTTATTGAGCCGTCTCCATCGACCGAGTTTCTTGCTCGACTTGTACGGGTGAGCTGCCAACTCTTATGAAAAAATTATCAGGAGCGGGAAAGCGCGATCAAAGTCAGAAAGATTCCAAATCTACGATAGCAGTCACTTTGCCAACGGCCGCTGTCGCTAGCACCCACCCGTTGATTTTGCCGAGGTTGTTACCGATGAGTAACTGCTTGTCACGGACTTCTTTGACCAAGTGAAGGAGGAAATTGCCACGCCATTCGACCAATACTACATCATTGACCTGAACGGCACTTGGGACGACTGGTGAAAGTATTACCAATTGACCGCTCTCGATGCGCCCTCGCATGGAACCGCCGAACGGTCGAACTTGAACATCTCGACC
>JANLRE010000978.1:0-2180 GCA_031368205.1 Fimbriiglobus sp.
TCGCCTCCGTGCCGCTGCTGTGGGTGATCCCGTTGGCGTTGTACCTGCTCACGTTTATCATCGCCTTCGCCCGGACGCCCGATTGGTTCCGCATCGTGTTGGCCAACTTAAGCCCGATGTTGACGCTGTTGCTCGTGTTCGTGCTGATCTCGAACGTGATGGCGGATCACGTCTTTTATGCGTTGCTTTTTCACCTCGTCGTGTACTTCTTTACTGCCCTCCTGATGCACAGTGAACTAGCCCGAGTGCGACCGCACCCGGCGTACCTGACGAGTTACTACTTGTGGATCTCCATCGGCGGGGTGATCGGCGGGCTGTTCAACGCCCTCTTCGCCCCGCTCCTCTTCACCGTGGACTACGAGTACCCGATTGCGATTGCGATCGGCTGCTTTCTCGTGCCGACACTCAATGAAGTTTTTAAGCCAAAGGGTTCGGAATCGGACCGCGGCATGGCGATTCTGTTGGACGTTTTAATTCCGATCGGGATGCTCGCTTTCGTCGGTTGGTTAACCGTGATGCCGGAGCAAACCTCGTGGTTTCTCCCATCGTGCCGGTGGATCGCCGGAAACTTAAACGACGCGCTGACTTACCTCAATCTCGGCTTCCGGGTCGTCCCGGCCAGGGTGGTGATGGTTACGGTGTATGCGCCGCCCTGTTTGTGTTGCTTCTTCTTCATTGACCGCCCGGTCCGGTTCGGGCTGTGCGTCGCGGCGGTGTTGTTCGTCTGCTACTGGCGAGCGGCGGGTGTGGAAGGCGTGGTCGAATCGCACCGCAGCTTCTTCGGGATCATGCGGGTCGAGGAGTACAAAGAAGCGTATACACCTCAAGGCTACCGCGATCCGTTCACGATCCCCCTTTACAAGCCCGAGGAGCTGAACCGGGAAGAGGCCATACTCGGCATAACTGGTGCGATGTGTTGGACGGTGGTTAGTGTCGATCCGGTCGAAGGGTATCAGTTCAAGCAGCCGTTCTACAAGCTACTGCACGGCACCACGCTGCACGGCGTGCAAGCGGCGAAGACGTGGACCATTCCCGTTCTGGACGACGTGCCGCTGCTCACGGCGATGAACCCCTGGACCGCGTTGGCCTTCCACGGGATGTACAGCCACTGGGACATGACCCAAGAACCGCTCACGTACTACCACCGCACCGGACCCGTGGGCGCGATCGTGAAACGGCTCCGCGACATTGACCCGAACGGGCACATCGGCATGGTCGGCCTCGGCACCGGGTCCGTGGCCTGCTACGCGAAAGCGGGCCAGAAGTTGACGTTCTACGAGATCGACAAGACCGTCGTGAAGCTGGTCGAGGAGGGCAAGTACTTTACCTACGTCAACGACGCCAAGAAGCGCGGGGCGGACGTGAACATCATCCTCGGGGACGCCCGGATTCAACTCGAATCGAACGACGAGAAGTACGCGCTTTTGTTGATCGACGCATTCAGTTCGGACTCGATCCCGATTCACTTGCTGACCAAGCAGTCGATGGAACTGTACAAGAGCCACCTGACCGAACACGGGCTACTGGCGCTGCACATCTCGAACCGCTACATCGACCTCGAACCCGTGGTGGCACGGTTGGCGAAGGACACGGGGTTGGAGGCGAGGTTGTTCAGCGACAACAACGACGACAGTTCGGGCAAGACCCGGTCGTCGTGGGTGATCCTGGCGAAGACCGAAGCGGACCTCAGTGACACCGTACTCGGCGAAGCGGCGGACCTTCGCTACGGTGCGGTGGCAGGCGGGTTCGGGTTCGACATTTACGACAACGCCGGTCGTGGCTTCTACGTCTTCCCGTGGAAGAAGATGCCCGTGCTGCCCGAAGTCGATACGTGGACCGATGACTATTCCGACGTGCTGCGCGTGATGCGGCTGGAAGAAATCCGCAGCATCCGCCGCTTCTTCGGCCTGCCAGTGCCGAAGTCACCTTGAAGCAACGCCTGCTGATTCTGGGTGCTAGCGCTCGCGCGGCTGCTGCGAGTGCCGTTCGTGGCGGGGTTAGGCCGTATGCCATCGACCTGTTCGCGGACGTGGACACGCAGCGGCTTTGTGAATGCGTTCGCTGCCCCTTTGAGGATTATCCCGAAGGGCTGTTTCGCCTTACCGCCCACGCTCCGCCCATGCCGTGGGTGTACACGGGCGGGTTGGAGAACTACCCGGACCTCATCACGAAGCTCGCCA
>JANLRE010001042.1:0-22462 GCA_031368205.1 Fimbriiglobus sp.
CCGCCCGATCACGGCAGCAAGAAATCCTTCAACGGGCAACCCTTCAATGCCCGCAATCCGGCCACGACTTCGACCGCGTTTTGCGTCGCGCCGGCGGGGCTAGTGTGGGTGTTGTCGGCGGGGGTGAAGTAGGTTTCTTTGATCTTGGCGGGCGTGAGCGTGGCGTAGTGTGTCATTACGAGCTTGTTCAAATTCAGGAACGGCACCGTCTCCGCTTTTGCCACGTCTTCAGCAAAGCCCACGTACTGGTTCTTCTCGACGGTGTCAGCTTCGACTTGCTTTTGCGGGCAATGGGGAATCGGGGAGAGCAGAATCGGGACCAACTTCTTAGCCCGCGCATCCGCGATGTATTTCCGCAGGTACCAACCGTAGGTGTGGACGATTTCTTTCGTCTTCGTGATCGGGTTGTCAATCTCGCGGGTCTCCTCGCCGATGCCCCGAATTGATCCCCGCGCCCGCGCCGCATCATCCAGGGCGCCACCATCGTTGTGGCCCATTTGAATCAACACGAAGTCACCCGGCTTGGCCTTGTTGAGAATTTTGTCCCAACGCCCTTCGGTCTGAAACGTCCGGCTACTCCGCCCCCCGATCGCGTGGTTTTCGACGGTGATCTTGGCCGGATCGAACAACGCGATGATCGGGTCGCCCCAACCTTGTTGGCCTTTGGTCCCGGTCTTGACTGTCGAATCACCCACGATGAATAACGTCGGCTTGGCCTCTTGAGCGAAGACAGTGTTGCCCGACAGCGGCATGATGAACACGATGACGCAAAACCGGAACAGCGACATAGGTGAACTCCCGAGGAGGGAAGAGGGACACCGGGATAGTCTATCAGCGATGCGGTTCCCGCTTTCAAAACGCCGACCACTGGCACTCGCATTGCGGCGCGGTAAGATGTGCAACAGTTTGTGGGCCTTTCCCCTTTGCCGGTTGACCTTCCCTGAGGATTAGATCATGTTGGAGCGCGGAAATCTCTCTCGCCGGGGCTTCATGCAGAAGTCGCTCGCCGGAATGACGGCAGCCGGGTTGCCACTGTGGTACGCGAAAGAAGTGCATGGTGCCGATGAAGTCGTTCGGGCTGTGGCCGCGAAAAAGGTTGCGGCCAACGACAAGCTCAACTTCGGCTGGATCGGGATGGGCAGCCCGCAAAGTCGCGCACTGCAGGTCTACGGCGGCACGAAGAAGTTCAAGCAAACCCAGCACGTCGCGGTTTGTGACGTTGACGCCAGCCATCTGAAGCGCGCCGCCGAAATCTTCAAGAAGGACGGCTACGAAGCGAAGACCTACTCCGACTTCCGCCGGATCACGGACGATAAGTCCCTTGATGCCATTGTCGTGGCCACCCCGGACCACTGGCACGCACTCGTGGCCATTGAAGCCCTTCGCAAGGGTAAAGACGTGTACTGCGAAAAGCCGCTGACGCTGACGATTGAAGAATCGCTGGCGCTGCAAAAAGTGGTTAAAGAAACCGGCAAGGTGCTGCAAACCGGCAGCCAACAGCGGTCCGAAATGGGCGGCATGTTCCGTCTCGCCGCCGAAGTCGTTCGCGCCGGTCGCATCGGCAAGGTGAAACTGATCGAGTGTCGCATCGGTGGTAACCCTGTCAGTGGACCAATCGCCGAAGCGCCCGTGCCGGAAGGTCTCGATTGGGACATGTGGCTCGGGCCGACCAAGAAAGTGCCGTACCGCAAGCAGGGCAACCTGACCAACTGCCACTACGAGTTCCGCTGGTGGTACGACTACAGCGGCGGCAAGATGACCGACTGGGGCGCGCACCACATCGACATTGCACAATGGTGCCTCGGGATGGACGGCAGCGGGCCGGTGGGAATCGAAATTCTCGACGCCGAAAAACCGCTCGCCAGTGGCGACGGGTACAACTGCCACAAGACGTTCAAGGTGCAATACACCTACGCCGACGGCGCCAAGGTCATTGCGATGGACGGTCGCGGGACGGACGTGAAGGGGCTGGTTCGGGCTGATGGGAAGTCGCCGATGTCACGCAAAGTCGTGACCGTCAAGCAGAAGGTCAAGGAGGGCGATGTTGAAGTCGAAAAGGACGTCCGCAAGACGATCGAAACCCCGATCGAAGTCGTGAACGGGAACGAAAACGGCGTGATGATCTTCGGCGAAACCGGCACCGTGTTCGTCAGTCGCGGCCAGATCCTGGCCAGCGACGCGAAGATTCTCAGCGAACCGCTGAAGGACGATCCGAAGTTGCACCCGACCCGCCCGACGGACCACATGGGCAACTTCATCGAGTGCGTGAAGTCCCGCGAACTGCCGATCGCGCACGTCGGCGTGGGCGGCGGGTCGGTGATCGTGTGTCACTTGGGCGTGATCGCGTTGCAAACCGGCAAAGCCTTCACGTGGGATCCGAAGACGCACACCTTCACGGGTGCCAACGCCGAACTCGGCAACAAGATGAAGAGCCGTGACATGCGTGGCCCGTGGAAGCTGGACGTGTAATGACCAAGCCGGATGGCGAACTGCGGATCGGCGTTACGGAACTCCCGATCCGCAGTTCCCGTGCGGTGTGGTCGAACCTGACCGAAGACCAACTGCTGGCACAGTGTGAAGTGGACACTTACCGGGCGAGTGGTCCGGGTGGGCAGAAGCGGAACAAGACCAGTTCGGCGGTGCGCTTGCGGCACTTGCCGTCCGGGTTGCTTGTGATTGCGGAAGAAAGCCGCTCGCAACACGAGAATAAAGCGAAAGCGCTGAAACGACTTCGCCAAGCACTTTTTCTCCACCTCCGCGATCCCCTTCCCGTTAATACTTTGAATGCTGAACGGCTCGCCACGCACCCCGATTTCGTCGGCGTTCGCGGCCAAGATGGGCGCTTGCACCTGACGGCAAAAGCCGAGGCGTTCTGGCCGGTGGCGGGCGTCGTGTTGGACGTGTTGGCGGCCACCCGAGCGCAGGTCAGCACGACTGCCGAACTCTTGGGGCTTTCAACCGGGAACCTCATCGAGTTTCTGCAAACCAATCCCAAGTTGTGGCAAGAAGCGAACCGCCTGCGCGTACAATGGGGCTTAAAGCTACTACGAACGAGTTGATCGGGGTGAGCCATGCCGCCTGGGTTCAGTTGGGTCGATAAACCTCACCTCGCGGCCCTGGCGATGCCGGAGTCGGCGGACGACTTGACGTGGCTCCGCAAAAACGGCGTCGAGGTTTTGATCTCGCTGACAGAAGACCCTCCGCAACGGCGGTGGATTAACGAAGCGGGGTTGCTGTCCGTTCACGTCCCAATCCAGGACATGACTGCACCGAGCACGCGGCAATTCGACCTGTGCGTGGAGACGATGAACCGCGCGAAGAAAACCGGGATGGGCGTCGCCGTCCATTGTGCGGCGGGGAAGGGGCGGACCGGGACGATCTTGGCGGCGTATTTCGTGGCCAACGGGATGCACCCCCAGCAGGCCATCGAACGGGTCCGTGAGATACGCCCCGGTTCGATCGAGACGCTAGAACAGGAAGATGCGGTTACGGAGTATGCCGCACGGCGAGACTACACATAAAGCCCACGAATTATCATTCGTGGGCTTTCGGGAAATTGATTACTTCTTCGTTGCTTTCACTTCAATCTCGAACACCAGGGTGGCTTTCGCGGGGATGTCGGGTGGGCTGCCGCGTTCGCCGTAGGCGAATTCGTGGGGCAGTTCCATGCGACGAATCCCGCCGACTTTCATGCCCGGCACCATCATCTGCCAGCCTTTGATAAGGTCGCCGAGTGGGAAGGTGGCGGGTTGTCCCCGGCCTTTTTTACTGCTGTCGAACACCTTGCCGTCGAGCGTCCATCCGGTGTAGTGGATCGTCACCGTGTCGCCGGGCTTGACTTCGTCGCCCGTGCCCTTGACCACGTCCCACGTGCGAATGCCATTGGCCTGCTTCTCCCATTCTTTCGCCTTCAAGTCGGGCAGTTTGAACGGGTCTTCAAACAGTTCGATCTCGAACACCAGCGTGGCATTCGGCGGAATCTTCCCGCCCGCGCCGCCCCGCTCGCCAGACGCCAGATTGCCGGGGATTTTCAAGCGGCGCACGCCACCGGCCTTCATGCCGGGGATGCCTTCTTGCCAGCCTTTAATCAGGTTCGGCAACGGGAACGTCGCCTTCGCACCCCGTTTGCGACTGCTGTCGAAGATGTTGCCGTCGAGCGTCCACCCGGTGTAGTGGATGGTGACGGTCTCGCCCTTTTTAACTTCGTCGCCTTTACCTTCCTTCACGTCCCAAATTTCGAGACCGCTGGCTTGCTTCTTCCAGTCTTTGGCATCGAGTGGCGGCAGCTTGTAAGGGTCGTCGTTCTTGTCCTTGTCGTCGGCAGACGCCGGTGACGACATCATCGCGGTCACCATCACCACGGCCAGCAGTAGCACGACGCGGATGGTCCACAGGGTCAACATGAAGTAGTCCTTTCACAGGGGTTAAGGGAGTTCCAACGTCGGCTGTTAGTTGTAGCCCAGCAATTTCACTTCAAAAATCAACGTGGCGTTCGGCGGAATCTTCCCACCCGCACCACCACCAGGACCGTACCCAAGCTCGCCGGGAATGGACAGGCGGCGGATGCCACCGGGCTTCATTCCGGGAATGCCGATTTGCCAGCCTTTGATGAGGTTGCTCAGCGGAAAGTTTGCGGCGGCTTTTCCTCGGCTGCTATCAAACTGCAAACCGTTCGTCGTCCAGCCGGTGTAGTGGATGGTGACCGTGGCCCCGGACGGGCACGGCTCGCCGGTCCCTTCAACAACATCCCAGGTTTTCATGCCGTTCGATTCCGGCTTCCAGTCCGCGACGTTCACGTCCGGTATCGTGGCCGACATGCCGCTGTCGTTACTGTCGGCTTGATCCACGCTGGCGCCTTTGGTGACGGCACCGGCGGTGGGTTTCGGTTTATCCTTGGCAGGGGTATTCCAGTCGCTCATGGCAATGAGCGCACCAATCAGCAGCACCACCGCCGCTGCCGCTGCCGCCGGGACCAGCACCTGTAACATGTTCTTCTTTTCCATCCGCGTTTCCTTTCGGGAATGTCAGAGGTCGGGGAATGATGAAGCGATTATAGGCAGAGATCGGGAACCGTCCGCGTTGTCGCCTGTTTTATGGGGTGCCCGTGTCGCCCACCCATTATCATGGGAGGGCTTTGCAAAGTCCCAGTTTCAACCCAAAGCCCACCCATGATAATGGGTGGGCAGTCAATACAAGGAGCAGGCCCATGCGGAAGAAGTGGATCATCATCATCGTGCTGGCCATCGCCATCACACCGTTCACCCTTTTTTCCTGGGCGAACGACTCCGAACACATGAAAGCGACGGAAGCGTACCTCAAGCGCGATTACAAGGCGGCCCGCGACCATGCGACCGCCGCCATCGAAGCGGAGCCGAAGCGCGAGGAACCACGGATGTTGCTCGGGATGGCGTGTAGTCAATTGCGCGATCAGGCCGCAGCGGTGAAGGCGTTTACGGGGGTAATCGAGATCAATCCGAACTCACTCCGGGCGTATGACAGCCGGGGCGATGCCAATTTGAAGTTGGGGAAGTTCAAAGAGGCCGTGGCCGACTTTGACAAAGTTCTGGCGATGAAACCCGAGATCGCGCCGGAACACTGGCGACGGGGAATTGCCCTGTACTACACCGGCCAACACGCCGAGGGCGTCAAGCAATTCGAGACCCACAAGCGTGCCAACCCCGAAGACGTGGAGAACGCCGCGTGGCATTACCTGTGTAACGTGAAAGTCGTCGGGAAAGAGAAGGCCCGCGCGGACCTCATCGTGGTGACCCGCGATTCGCGGGTGCCGATGGCGGAGATTCAAAAGCTGTACGCGGGCAAACTTCAACCGGCGGACGTGATGGCCGCCGCCGAGAAAATTGCCGCCGACACGGACGCCGGCAAAGAAGCCCGGTTCTATGCGAACTTGTACGTGGCCCTGTACTACGAAGCCGAAGGCGACGCGAAAAAAGTCGTCGAACACCTCACGCCCGCCGTGCAGAAGTACGTCATCAGCCATTACATGTGGGACATCGCCAACGTGCATCTTGAACTGCTGAAAGCGAAAAAGTAGGGCGTCACCAAATATGGCAGCAACACGTTTCCGATTTGATGGCCCCGGTAGGGGCCAAGGCATGTAGCCACGGGTGGAGCGCTTCGCGTAACCCGTGGAATCTTCCTCACGACTCGACCGCCCTGGAGGGGCGGAGGAAACTCCTTCGCCCCTCCAGGGCGAGTGACAACGGGATGTCGTAATCCACGGGTTGCGCTGCGCTCCACCCGTGGCTATAACCCAGTGCCCCTTCAAGGCACAAAGCCAAGAATTCCACTCTGGCAGCACAAAAACCCACATCGAATATTACTTGCCCCACATCGCACATTTCGACCCGCACGCAAACTTGCAGGCCCGGTGGAATCGCTTAAATTCTGTCCGCTTTGGGGAACCATTTCTCCGGCTTGTGCCGGAATTGTGGTCTACACTCGTGACATCAGAACACGAGTCGTCGTCGTGTCCCACTCATTGAAAGACGTAGTGCAGTGCGATCTACCACAATACCTGCCCCTTCGCTGGATCACCCGTACCGCAAAACGGCGGGGGAAGAATCGTTACCGGGGTACCGCTTGCTCGAACCGCTCGGGCGCGGCGGCTTCGGGGAAGTGTGGAAGTGCGAGGCACCGGGTGGACTCCACAAGGCGATCAAATTCGTCGCCGCCGACGCCGACAACGGCAATGCCTCTCTGTTGCAGGAGTTCGAAGCGTTCGAGGCGATCAAGCGAATTCGGCACCCCTTTTTGTTGACCCTCGAACGGGTCGAGTTGCAAAGCGACGAACTCATCATGGTGATGGAACTCGCCGACGAGCAACTCCAGGATCGGTACCTGACGTACCAAGCCAAAGGCTACACCGGCATTCCCCGTGAAGAGTTACTCGGCTACCTCGCCGATGCCGCCGAGATGCTCGACCACATCTCGAGCAAGCACGGCTTGCAACACTTGGACATTAAACCCGCCAACCTGTTTCTGGTCTGCGAGCGGGTCAAAGTCGGGGACTTCGGCCTGGTCCGGCGGCACGAATTGTCGGCGAGTCATCCCGGTCAAAACCGGGGGCTAACCCCCCGGTATGTGGCCCCCGAAATTCTGCACGGCCGTGTCGATCCGCGCTCGGACCAGTATTGTCTGGCGCTGGTGTATCAAGAATTACTCACCGGCAAATTTCCGTACCCGGCGAAGAACGCCCAGCAAATGATGCTGCAACACGTTTCGGCCGCGCCCGATTTGTCGCCGTTACCGAACGAAGACCGGGCGAGCGTGGCACGGGCATTATCAAAGGCCCCGACGGACCGATTTAGCTCGTGTACCGAATTCATTCGGAACCTGATGCTCGGCCCGGCCATCCAAGCGGCCCACGAAACGTGGTCGCCGGCCATCCCGGAACGCAAAACCAGCCTCGAAATTCGGCACAGTCGAATGAACCGTTCGCAGGTCGATTTTGACATCCCGGCAATGCCGGTGCATCGGGCGGGGCTGGACCCGAGTTCCTTGACGGGGCAGATGACCCCTCCGCCGGCCTCGATGTACCCCCAACTGACCACCCAGGCGAACCGCTCTCAACAGATCCTGCCGCGGAAACCGAATCACCCCGTTAAAGAAACGGTTCTGGACCTCGTGGAGATGACGCCGGTGCCGGTGCCACGGGGCATTCACTTGCCACGGATTTGGTCCGTACTCCCGGCCTCGCATTTGAACGCCCAAAAGTCGGCTGATTTCATCGCACCTGATGCGAACACTTTGATCGAAACCATTGTGTTGAACGCCTGCCCGGACGGCGAATTGCCCAAGGGCATCGGGCAGGCCGCGCGGCAACTGGACGGAACCTGGCTCTCGTCGTTCCCGATTCGACCGATGTCTGGTGTCGCTAAAATCAAACTCGAACTCTTACGAGAAAGCTGGAAAGCGGAGATTCACGAACTCTCGCCGACGGAATTTCTGGTCCGCCGTCACAACGCGGCAGGGTTTTGGGACCGCTTCTCCGCAAAGAAAAGCGGTCTCGAAGTGTTTGTCAAACTGCCATCGCTGGGCAACGGATTAATCGGCGAGTCGCGGCTAATCGGACGCATCTTCGGCGAACCGGACGCAACGTTGATCCGGTGTGCGGAGCAACTCCTGCCGGAAATGCTCGATGAAGTTCGGGGGGTTTTCCAAAATACCGACGACCGACGGAAAACGATTCGAGTGCCAACGAGTTACGCGATGAAGCTATATCCCCTCACGAATGACGGTGTTGTCGGCCAATCATTCCCAGCCCGAACGCGGGACATCTCCTTCGGCGGCTTGTCCTGTCAGTCCCAGACCTCGGCGGAGACCGCCTATGTGTATGCGGTGTTCCCGGAAATCACCTTCGCCGCATCCTGGGCTATTCTCTTGCGGTTGATTCGCGCAGGCAAGGATCAGACCGGCCACGTCTTAGCCGGCCGCTTCCGCACCGATTTGTAAGGGTGCGCCTAACAAGAGTTGGTCGTTAATTACTTCACACTTGGTGGCCCCGATAGGGGTCAAGGCATGTAGCCACGGGTGGAGCGCTTCGCGCAACCCGTGGAATGATATGTAAAAGTGCTACTGCCCTGAAGGGGCAGAGGAAATCCGTCACCCCTTCAGGGCGAATGACAATGGGGTCACTGTCCACGGGTTCCGCTTCGCTCCACCCGTAGCTACAACCCGTTGCCCTTTCAGGGCAAAATACTGAGTGCGGGACGGGCCGAACCTTCGATACGGCGTAACGCATATTGAGATCGCGTTCACTTGGCCTTCAACACGTCCTGGTACAACGCGACCATTTGTTGACCGAAGCGGCTGAGGCTGAATCGTGTGATCGCGGTTTGTCGGGCGTTGGTGCCGAGTTGGCTGCGGAGTTGCGGGTTGGACGTGAGTGCCGAAATCGCGTCGGCCAATAGGGTCACGTTGCCGGGTTCATGTCCGATCGCATCGTGGCCCGGTGTGAACAGTTCGACGGCGCCGCCGGCGGCAGCCACGATGACGGGCTTGCCGCAACTCATGGCTTCGGCAATCGTCAGGCCGAAGGGTTCCGGGCGTGTGCTGGCATGAACCACAACATCGAGCATCTGATACACCAGAACCGGGTCGGGTTGAAACGGGACAAAGCCGACCCGACCACTGAGGCCGAGATCGACGACCCGTTGTTCCAACTCCAGCCGCGTCACTTGGGAACCGGCGGTTGAATAAATCGGCCCGCCGATGATGTACCCGCGCACGGTCCCCGCTTCCAGCCCCAACTTCGCCAACGCTTCCAAAAAAACCGCATGCCCTTTCCAATTGGCGTAGGTCGCAATCAACCCGACCCGCACCGTGTCGCTTGCGGCAACCGGCAACCCGGCTAGGCGATCAAGCTCACGACCGTCACGATTGACGGGGTGGAAGTGGTCCGTATCAACCGCGTTAGGGACGACCGTGATCGGCAACTTCGGCAACACGTTCTGCGTGTCCCGCTTCACCGCGTCGGAGATGGCCACGCCCCCCGACACCTTGCGTTGAAACCGTTTCAGCACGTTTGCGATGAGCGGACGATGGGAATAAAAGTCGTGAACGTGCCAGACCAGGTGCGCCCCGGTTGGTCGGGCGAACACGCTGAAAATGTGCGTTTTCAGGCCATTTGAGTGGACTATCTGCGGTCGGGACGCGCGCAACTCTTGCCGGAGTTGCACGACGAACCGGGCTAGGGCAGGGGTACTTCGTAGAAGTGTGAACGCGGTCCGGCCCAGTTGTCGAAGTCGCCCGGCATCACGGAACTGCGTGTCGCCGAAACCCGCCAGCGTGCTGGGTAATGGCACGACTCGCACGACCGCACCGAGTTTCTCCGCTGCCAGTGTCAACGGGCCGTCATTGAGCAAGATCACCGTCGGCGTGAAATCCGGGTGCTGTTCGCGCACGCTTCGTAACACGGCCAGCAGAACCCGTTCGGCACCCCCGATCACGCCCACCGGATTCAAAAACGTCACGCGCATTGCAATAGGTCTCGATAAGCATTGGCAATCGTCGCGGCATGGGTAACCCAAGAAAACTGGCTCGCCCACGCCAGTCGCTGCTCCCGTGCCGGTGCCAATCTCGGTGACGCCAAGAGAGAATGCACCATCTCCGCCCACGCGGGGACATCGGCGGTCGGGGCATACATCGCCGCATTGCCGCCGGCCTCCCGCAATACGGGGATGTCACTGGCCACAACAATCGCGCCACACGCCAAGGCTTCAATCACCGGCAACCCAAACCCTTCCGCATCGCTAGGCACCAGGACCAACGACGCACGCCGGTACACCCTGGCGAGTTCCGTTCGGTCCAGGTTCTTCAAGTGAACGATGGCAGTTTCCAGACCGAGCTTGGCGATCTGGTCCCGCTGTTGCGCGGTCCATTCGCCCCCCACCTTCACCAACTTCACATCGGGCTGTTTGATCCGAACTTGCGCGAACACATCTAACAAAACATCAATTCGCTTACGCGGAATGCAACTGCCGATGTGGGCAATCCACGGCGTGGTGGGAAGTGTTTGCAGTGCGGGGGATGTTCTAGGCGTTGAACTTGGATGGAACTCGGGCGCCACACCAAGCGGAACGTGTCGAAGTCGAGCGGGATCAACTAGCTTATGGTGCTGAAGCTGATGGCCGGTTTGTTCGGAGTTATGGAACACGATCGCGGCGTGTTGCAGGCCCGTTAAAATGCGGCGCGCCATCGCCCGGAACCACCGGGGTCGCGGGTCCGCAGGCGGGTCGAGCAAACACCGGAACGCATCCAAGTCGTGGCAATACACCCCCGTTCTGTGCGCGGGGAGTGAACGCACGAGTTGCGAATAGCTGTGATCGACGACGTGGAACGCATCGTACTGATGCGCCATCCGTCGAACATATCGCGGGTAATGAACGAACCGATTCAGCAGCCGATCCGCGTTGAACCCGACCGAATGAGACAACCGCGAAGCCAGCCGCCGAAAGTCCGGAACCACACGTGTTGCCGTGGGTGTACCGCCACCCGTCGTCGGCCAGTGGGCCAGCAACTGATCCGCACACAGGTCCATGCTCGGCCAGCCTTCCTCCCGGAAGTCCGGCAACACCGCGACCCGTGGCGGCGATCGGCTCACGATGCCCTTTCGGGCTGGCGGCGTTCTAGCACGTCGTGCATCAAGATTGAAATCGTTCGCTCCAGGGTAAATTGGTCTTGGTACAGCTTCGCGCCGGCTTGCCCGACGCGGGTTCGGGCGTGGGGGTCATCGAGCAACTGACACACAACGTCTGGGAACTCGGCAATCTTTTCAACCGCGACCGCAGGCACCACGCCCGAGTACCACACCGCGTCGGACAACGCACCCGTCGTCGTCACAACCGGAACGCCATTGGCTAGCGCCGCCATCAAGGATGTCCGCCGGGCGCTGGCGCCGTCGGGGTAGGGTTGAATGACAAGGTCGCACGCTTGGAGGTGAGTCGCCACCTGCGCCGCCGTTAACTCGCCGGTCGCCACGATGCGGTTGGACCACGCCGGTTGATCCCGAATCAGTTCGTGTTTCCACTGGCCTCCGTTGCTACCCAACAAAACCACGGCCACATCCGCCCGCCGCTGCAACAGTGCTCGAACGACGGGTCCGAGCATCTGTGTAATCAGCGAACCGTATGTCCCGAAGTGGCCGACGACGAACCGGGTTCCTGCCGTTAATAACTGGCCTCGCAGGGCAACAACGCGATCGGGCTGCGGGGAGTACGGGATGGTCGCGGGGATTGGCACCGTTGTGATTTCGGCCCGTCGCAAGCAACCGAACGTCCGCACCAACGGCGCCCACGCGGGGATCGAGACGAACAGCCGGTGCGCGCTCCGTGCCAGCACGCCGGCCATGATCCGCGTGACGAACGCGATGACGTTGTGGTGAAGCGGACGGCGGACCCACGGGAAAATCACCTCGTGAAACATCACGACAATCTCATCGCCCGCGAGCACCCGCCGGCCCACGACCCAGGCGATGAACGCCACGTTCATCGCCTTCCACCCGAACGCATGGGGCACGTATTGGACGCACAGAATTCGCGGTTCGGGGCACGTGTTCAACGCCCGGTTCAATCGCGCCAAGCCAGTCCAACCGAAGCGACCGGCGACACGGTGAACGACGACGCCAGACGGTTCAACGATCGCCTCGGGGGAGTCACCCGTGGACCAAACGTGAACGGCGCACCCGTGCTTTGCCAAGCCCGCCGCAACCAACGCGGTGTAGTCGGCCACGCCACCGCGATCGGGCGGGTACTCGCCGGTCAGGAAGTGCCAAGTTCGGGTGGGAGTGGTCACGGCGTGATGTCCAGAAATTGCAGGCACGCGGCAACAATCCGCCCAGCCGCGTGGCCGTCGCCGTAAGGATTCGTGACGGTCGCCATCGCTTGATACGCTTTCGGGTCGGTCAGCAAACGCGATGTTTCCGCAACTATTTTCGCGCGATCGGTGCCCACCAATTTCACCGCACCGGCTTCGACGGCTTCCGGGCGTTCGGTCGTGTCGCGCATCAGTAGCACCGGCTTGCCGAGCGACGGGGCTTCCTCTTGGATGCCGCCCGAATCGGACAGAACCAGCGTGCAACGGCGAAACAGCGTGATGAATTCGCGGTACGGCAACGGTTCGAGCAAGACGATATTGGGTCGGTGGCTATCCCGCAAAATCCGATTGACTGGCTCGCGCACGTTCGGGTTCAGGTGAACGGGGTAGACGAAAGCGACATCCGGAAAGCGCCCCGCCAGTTCCGCAATCGCCTGACAAATCTCTTCAAACTGCCCGCCAAAGTTTTCGCGGCGATGCCCGGTTATCAGCACCATTCGTTGCGTGCCGTTTAACACTTCGTGCGTTACGCCAGGAATCGTAGGCGGGTCGGCGTCGATTTGTTTAAGTGCCAAATGCAACGCATCAACGACCGGATTGCCGACCAGATGAACCCGCTCCGCCGGCACATTTTCGCGCAACAGATTGTCGCGTGTCGCATTGGTCGGTGCGAAGTGCAACGCCGCGAGTCGGCTAATCAGCACTCGGTTCGCTTCCTCCGGCCACGGCGAATCCATATTTCCGGTGCGGAGTCCCGCTTCCACGTGGCCGACTGGGATGTGATGATAAAACGCCGTCAAAGCCGCCGCAAACGCCGTGGTCGTGTCGCCCTGCACGAGCATCAAACTCGGCTTGTCGGCGGCGAAAACGGCGTCGAGTTTCGTGACGGTCTTCGCGGTCAGCCCGGCTAGCGTTTGCCCCGGCTCCATCAAGTTGAGGTCGATGTCCGGGGAAATCTGAAACGTGCCCAGGATTTGATCCAACATCTGCCGATGTTGCCCCGTCACGCAAACCACCGTCCGCACCCGTGGCTCCGCCCGCAACGCCAGCACCACCGGCGCCATCTTAATGGCCTCCGGCCGCGTGCCAAATACAACCGCAATGCTGGGGATCGAGGCCGCCTTGGAAGTCACGTCAAGTTACCGCCTGAATAAACGGGTCTGAAATTCTTGTCGGCCGTCATCATTCATTTGTTTGGCGTCGTATCCGAGCCAGGATTTCCCGACGATCGTTAGCCGGAATCGCGGTCACCCAGGCTATCAAGAGGTACGAACCAGCGCTAATGGCCATTCCGGCGGTCAGCAGAAACCAGCGGCCCCAAACAGGCAAGTCGAGTTCGTGCAGGGGGAACGAATCCGTTAGAAGGAACCATCCGACGAAACACGGGACCGCCGGGAGTAGCGGCTGAACCGTCGCAGCGAATAGCGACCTGAGCGGTGTCCCGAACTCGCGGCGGAGTAAAACAGCGATCCAGACGCCCGTCACAAGGGCATACTGAGCCACAGATCCCAACGCCGGACCGACCACACCATACGCTGTTGTACACCCGATACTAACGCCGAGATTCACAACCGTCCCCACCACGAGTGGCGGGATGAGGACGCGAACTCGTCCGGTTGTCACGATCGGCCACGCCCAAAGGGAAACGACACTTTGGAGTAACACATACACCAGGGTCACCAGAGTGAGGCCGTCCCCGCCATATCGTTCGGTGCCGACCCAAAGACCAACAAATGCCCGATTGAACGCGACGAGCGGACCCAGGAAGGTAAGCCCAAGCAGAACCGTAAGCCGGGTCAACTGGATCAGTCGGCGGTTGAATTGATCCTTATGGCCGTTGTGGTGCAGTTGTGTCAGGGCCGCCCACGCCGAACTCCCCAGCGACTGCACTTGAGTGCTGGCCAGAAGCATCAGCCGCTGCGTCAGGGTGAACACGACCACGGCGGTCGGGCCGAGGATCAGTCCCACAATGATGCAATCCGACAACAAACTGAGTCGGCCGCACAGGTTGTGGACAAACATGGCCCCGCTGAACACGACCGGGAACTCGCTTTCCGATGCCCGCGTCAAAATCTCCGGGTACCGCCGTAACCCGTCCCATGCGAGAAGCGCGGTGGACACCCCGTTCCCGACCGCCACGGCGAGGAACAGCCCAGGAAGTCCGAAGCCTGCCGCCGCAAACCCGACCGAAAGTAAAGCGGTGAGCAGCGTTTGGGCGGTCAAGGCAGCGTGCGTGATGTGCCCTCTCTGAGATGCGTCCGCGAGCGAACGGAATCCGACGAGCGGCGCCCAAAGAATGACGACGAGCGAGAGGAGTAAGCCGACCCGGAGTTCCCCGACAAGTTCGACGGTCAGCCCGTTAACAAGGTATGGGGCAACGACCGCAATCCCGAGTAATAAAACAATGTAAAGCCCCGAAATGTAAAGCCCGCGGCGCACGCCCGATCGGATCACCGACGCCACGTCGTTCCGATCCCCGGTACTCAGAGCGCGACCCAGAGCCACCTGAAGAGCGCCGCCAAGCCCGAAGTCGAGCAGCACGGCGTACCCCATCCACTCGGTTGCGACTCGGAACGCCCCGAGTCGCTCGTCCCCGAGCCAACGGAGCAGCAGCGGGGTGGTCAGAAGTCCGACCGTCACCCCGAACACCGTAGCCACCAAGCTTGCGTGAAACGTCCGAATCGCTGAACGGGTTCGGCTCATCCGGTGACCCGGTTCACCAAGCGTGCCGCAGCCGAGAGGGGCCACCCGAGCCAACCGAACCGGCGGAGTTTCCAGCGGGATCGGAGGTACACTAAATCAGTCCAGTCGGTCGGGTAAAGCTGACGCGGTGAGACGGGAGCACGAGAGATGACAAACAGGTTACAGGCCAGCAGTGGGATGGTGTGGCAAAAAAATCCCGGCGGGGTGTCGGCGGCTGTCCAAAGACAGCGGTGCCGTTCAAATTCGTTTCCGAACTCAGCGCCTTGTGCATAAAAATCGCGCGGGGTCGAGACCACGACCACGGGGCTGGCCGCCAACGCCAGTTCAACCAAGGCAGTGGCGGCCGGCTTCTCGAAGTGTTCGATCACGTCCGCAATCAGCACGATGTCGAACGCACCGAGTTGCGGTAGGAGATTGCTCGCTTCCCCGATCCGGACCTCATCGTAAGCTTCCCAGACCGGGTTACGGTAGTTCTCGAAGCCTTCGATGCCGACGATCCGCGTCTGCCACGATTTTCGGTCGCACCGCCCCGCCGCGACATCGGTATATTCCCGGAGTAACACGCCGTACTTCCCAAATCCACAGCCGACGTCAAGAATTGACTTCGGGTGAAAGGAACCCACCGTGACAACTATCGCCGGGATATTGAAGACATCACTGGTCGGCATCGTCGAAAATCTCCTTAAAACTGGTACTGTATCAATCAAATTATAGATGTGAATTCATCAACTCTGGAGCGGCAATGGCTTCCCGATAGACGTTGATCGTCTCGTCAACACAACGCTCCCAATTGAACGTGGCGGCTTGGGAAAGTATGGCTTCGTGATGTCGGACCCGAACCCGATTGTGGACGAGTTGGGTCATCGCCTGAGCCGCGTCTTCGGGGGAGTTCGGGTCAACAAACGCCCCCGTCGCGCCCACGACTTCTGGGCCTGCCCCC
Source organism: Fimbriiglobus sp. (assembly GCA_031368205.1). Classification (GTDB taxonomy): domain Bacteria; phylum Planctomycetota; class Planctomycetia; order Gemmatales; family Gemmataceae; genus Fimbriiglobus. Next base: position 15,977 of record JANLRE010001042.1, read on the forward strand.
CAGGCGCTACATACCACCGGGCAACCCATCGACATCGCTTCCAAAAACGGCAAGCCGAAACTCTCCCGCCAACTCATCGACAAGAACATCTCGGCATGAAGGTAGAGGGCGGGTAGCTCTTGCGTCAAGTTACAAAGAAACTTCACGGAGTCCGAGATACGCAACTGGGCGACAAGTTTTAACAACTGCTCGGGGACGGAATTCGTGCCGACCATGACCAATACATATTCAGGGTGTTGACGATGAAAACCGTGGAATGCCCGAATCGTTCCTTCGGGGTTTTTGTGCGACTCATAACCACCGACGTATAAAACATATAAACTGCGTCCCGACAACCCAAACTGAGCGAGGCAGTCGTCGTCACGACGTGCGGTGTCTGAAAATTCGGGACTCGCCGCGAGAGGAATCGAGACGATTTTTTCCGGCTTGACGTGGGCCAGTTCGATGATTTCTTGACGCGAAAAATGGGAGACAGTGATAATCTTATTCGCCCAATGCGGCATAGCAGAGTAGTAAAAGTAATGAAACTTTGGCACGGCTACCGAACTTCGCTTGGGCGAAACGTCGGGCAATAATTCCGCCCGTACTTTTCCATTTTTTATGAGACTTTGGTAGCTCAAAGCGGTGGCGCTGTGCCACGTGTAGATCGTCGGGCACGGACTCCACCGTGGCAAACTGCGTTCACACGTCGCGTGGTAAATATCATACCGACCCCGTAACAATTCCAAGGGAATGCTCACTTGGTCCCAATAGACGACACCTAAATCTTTCAAATATCGAACTGGTACTTTACAATCTTGAATGTGGGAACTGTGAATCACTTCTCGCGTTCGAGCCAGCCAGTACACTTCATGCCCACGAGCCAATAAACCTTTTGTTAGATTGATGACGTAGCGATCCATCCCACGCGGAATGGAACTCGTGAGATACCTTGCGTCAATCGCAATCTTCATAGTTACTACAGAATCTGCAATGTCACTCCCGCAAACTCGATTCGTTTACAGAAGTTACAGTTTGAAAGGAATCGTTGTCACTTTTCATCCGGCCTTGGCGAAATCTTTGCGCAGCACTGCCAGAATCTCCGGGCGGGCGGCCAGCAAGTAGTTGTGCGACGGGCCGTCGGCGGTCGGGTGGACGCGATCGATTGGTTCCGCGTGGCTCGGCAACAAGTGGAATCGTTGGTAGCCGAGTTGGTCCAGGAACGAATCAAACTCGCCGATTCGGGAACCGGGCAGGCATTCAACAATCAACGTGGGACGCGAGGCGGCAAACAGTTCACGCCCACCGGCCAGAACCAAATGCTCGAACCCTTCGACATCGACTTTGATCAAATCCACAGTCGGCAGCCACCGGGCGATGGTGTCCAGGTTGACGGCGGGGACGCGGTAAACGTCCGCGTCGGGTTCTGCGGTTCGGATCGACGAGGTCATCGGAATTTCGACCGGGCCGCGATCGAACGAGACGACGCCGGGTTGATCGGCGACGGCCGCGACGCACAGGATACACCGTGTCGCCATGTGGTTGGCGTCGAGATTCGCTTGGAGCAGTTGGGCGTTGGCCATCACGGGTTCGACGGCCACGGCACGCGCCTTCGGATTGGCGGCTAACGCAATCAAGGTAAACAGACCAGTATGAGCGCCGACATCCAGGACGCCAGGGGATAAGCGGGCGAGGGTTGGCAAGACGCGGAGGATCTCGGGTTCCCAGGCGGTCGCGTTGCCAAAGAACAGCGCCCGCCCCAGGTGGTCCATGAGTCCGGAGCGATAAACAATTTCCGTCTTGGAATCAATCGTCACGTGAACAATCCCGGTCACAGGAATTCGCCGCCAGACCGCGTGCGGAATGACGCCCCATCTTGCGGCACCGCCGGCCGTCTGGCGGAGGCCGGGAACTCGCATTCCGAGCGCGACGGCATTTTGGATCGTTCGCTTCAGCCACGGCATAGGTTCACCTCAAAAGCAGTCCCGATCTCAAACGTCCCGATCTCAAACGTCCCGGACGCCGAATTGCAGCCGCTCGTATAGTCGCTCGACTTGATCGACGGTTGGCCCTGGTCCGCACTGGGTTTCCAGGAGCGCCCGACCTGCCGCCCGCTGCCGATGTTGGGCCGCCATGTCCTTCAACAGCGCCACAGTTTTGTCGATCAAGCCCTGGTCGTCGTCGCTGATCCCGGCATGAAGGCCATCGACCGCGTCCAACCCTTCGACCCCTTCGGTCGTCGTCACGACGGGCACCCCGTAGGCGAGTGCTTCCAGAACCTTCACCTTCATGCCACTGCCACGCTCGGGGGCGTACAGTAACACGCTCGATCGTTCAAAATAGGAGCGCGTCTCGGGTACGTTTTCTTCGATCTGGACACCGGGCGTGTCCAGATAATCCCGGAGTGCTGTTCGCGCCCCCCACCCAATCACCTGAAGGCGTGCGTCCGGCATTTGGGCGTGGATTGCCGGCCAAAGTCGGGTCAAGAGTCGCACCGCAGCCGATTGGCTCGGGTACCAATTCATGCTTCCGATTAAACTAACGACCGCGTGTTCGGACCGCGACGTGTCGGGGATGTACTCGTAGAGATCCGGGTCAATCCCGAGCGGAATCACGGTAACATCGGCTCGGGGATTGACGTTTTGAATGCCGTGTTTCAGCCGATCGGACAGCGTCGTCACTACAGGATAAGCCCGGATCAATCGGGCTTCGCCCCATAACAGCAACCAGTGCCGAAGTCGGTTGAAAACCCCAGGGGGTCTTGCCACGTTTGCCAAATCAATTTGATAGAGACTGAGCACACTCAGCACCGCCTTCGAGGTGTCGTTTAACCCCACCCACCCCGACCAGATGTGTTCCAGATGGAGGACATCGAAGCCGCGTTTCAGCTCGTTCCCCAAGTCGGTTTTCATTTCGACTGAAAACATGTAGGACTGCGGACGCCGCAGTGTGTTCAATCGAGACCGTAGCCCCGATTGGGTGCGAACGGGATAAAGCCGCAGATCGAATTTCGGGGCAGGAAACAGGCTTCGTGCGGCGGCCATCTCGGATTGTTTTGAACAGACAGCGTAGGCGGTCACGTGGTGGCCACGGGCGACCAGTTCCCGGTAGAGCACGTAGAACCACCGCGACGCCGCACTGCCGAACGGGATCGGTGCCTCGATCATCACCAGGACGATGCGTAACGGCTTCACGATTCTCCTGTGCCCACCGCAGCCACAAACTCTTTCGCCATATCGTCCCAGGTATGGGAGCGGAGTTGGTCGGAAAATGGCTTGGTCAGTTCGGCCAACTTATTCAGATTCTGTCGCCAATGGTATAACCGCTCGACAATATCAGACGTATCTTCCGGGTCGGGTATGACGAGATCAACGAGTTCACGTGGGTACCGTTCCGAGATGCCCGCGTGGCGTGAAACCAGGACGGGAAGCCCCCGACAAATCCCTTCCTGAACGGCGAGACCATACGCGTCGTAACGGCTCGGTTGGATCATGGCATCACACGCAGCAATGATCTCGGGGACGTCCGTTCGGAAGCCGAAAAAATGGATACGTGCTGCCAGACCATCGGCAGCGGACCGTCTTTGCCAATCGTGCAACGTGGCCCCCGCACCAATTACGAGTAGATTCGCATCCCAGCCAGGGGTTTTACAAAGCCTAACCCAGGCTTCGTACAATTTATCAAAACCTTTGATGCGGTTTCCGAGCTGGCCGATAAACCCGATCCAGGGTCGCTCAGAAAGTCCAAGCTTGTCCCGACTTTGCCGGCGAAGTTCTGGAGTGATTGGTGGAAATTGGTGGGGATCAATGCCCAAATAAACCACGCGAATTCGATCCGGTGTGACCCCAATCAAATTGACGACATCATTGGCCGTGCGATGACTGTTGCAAATAATTGTCTTCGATTTTTGTATCGCTAGTCGTTCCAAGCGGATGTTTCGTTGATGCGTGTGTCGAATTTTTAATGAGTTCAGGATGTTCCCTGCCATAGGTGCAGGAAAAGCCGCATGAACGCAGTGAACCCAATTGACATCAGGCCAAAAACAGTTCCCGCCATTGACAACGACACGCGCGAACTGGTGCGACAGTCGCTCCGCCGATTTCCATCCGGACCGGGCTAGAAGTGGCTCGCCGAACATATGCTTTCCGAACGGCCGGGCCACTGGCACAACGGTCACGTTCGGGTGGTTCGCCAAGCTATCAACGACACTGTGACTGACGAGCGTCACGGGACGATCGTGAGCCAGATACTTGGCCAACTGAAAGTTCGCGCGCTCCATACCCCCGGATTCGGAAAAATCACCGACAACGACCATCCAGGGTTGATTCGACATCATCTATCTCTTCAGGTCGGCACGATTTTTGATGATTAAACCCATGTAGGTCAGCAAAAGTACCGACGCGGGAATCGACGACAACGTTCCGGCCCCGATGAATGCGGTGGTCCACATCGTTAAGACAAAAGAATAGGCCATGATGGTGGTTGTTCCCCAAGGCTGGGTCTGAGAAAACGACGGCAAACGATGGAGCAACCACACGAGGAACGTAAGCCAGAGCAACAAGCCGGGGATCCCCTGATCGACGGAAATGCGTGAGTATTCATTTTCCAAACCAAGTGCGATCGGAGCGGAATCTGCGAGGAAAAAAGGGATGCTCGTGCCCACTGAAGAACCCATCCCGGCGCCGACCGGGTATTCAAAAATGATTTCAAAGAAATTCTCATTGGCACTGCCACGAATGCGGTCACTCACAAACTCGGTGTCGTCGAGTGTCATAACGCGCTGGAACCGTTCGTTCCCTGTGACGATCAAGAGTCCTGCAAGGAAGAGGGCGATACTTGCGATTCCGAATTTGAGCGAGAATCGAGTTGCAATCCAAGTAATGAAAATCGCAAGAATTAACATCGCAGCCGGTTGTCGCGCAGCACACATCGCAATTCCGAACAGCGCAGCCACAGTTCCGACTATTAAGATGCTACGTTCTAGTATGTGAATATCCCGATCGAATGCCCGACCAAGGACAAATGGCAGCGACAACAGCATCGTCCCGCCATAAGCATGGGCGCTAAGAAAAAACGATGGAATTCGGTGATACTCAAATCCCGAGACGTCACGAGAATTGTAGATAATCTGCGTGACGGCATTTTGGGGGTAAAGCGATTCAATACCGTTGTAATAGATGTACACGCCGCCCAACAACGCCACAATATTGAGTAGAGATATCCCTCGAGTAATGATTGACAAATCGCTCGGCTTCAGTTGTGAACTAATAAGAATGACAGGAAAAAACCAAACTGTGGCGCGCAACGCAACTAATTGAACTAGCAATGCGTTGATCGGTACCACCGAGAGAAGCGTGGGCCACAACATGATGCAGAGTGTAAACTTTCCAGCCGTGGTGTTCATCAGTGCAACGACCCGGTCCCACCGGAATGTCGCAAATCCGGCGTAAAGTCCTAGCAGGCTGAAGTCGAATAAAAATGTCGTTGCAATACTAGGTTCGTTCGCCCGAATCACGCCATTAAAATATCCCATCATAAACACCCCCAGGAAGCCAAAACCCAGGGAGCGAGCGGTAAGCAAGAAGCAAGCCGTGAACGGCACCAAGAGTAGAACTATGTCCATACTATTTCTTCGAGTTAAATCGTTGCGATGAAGAAATTATGATGCAAAATCAGTTTATCTTTGGTGTGAGCAGTAGCCAAGACTGTTCACCACGAATTTCTCGGATAGCCGTGCGAATTTCTTTTACGGTTAGAAACGATAAATCTACATCGCATGGAGGGTCGTCCGATGACGCTACCACTGTTTCGATATTGTGGCTGCCAGTAAATTTCGTACTCAAAGCCTGGTGAATTTTCGGTATGTCGCCGTGCAATTCAATTAGTATTGTGGCAGATGCATAGTGTGCGCTACTAGCCTGCACGAATAGCATTTCTTCATATCCTTCGCAATCGGAGATAATCAGTGAGTTCGCTACTAGATGTCGGTCCATCCATTTTGGTGAGCAGAATGGTTCAAAGGATACATTTGAGATTCTATTTGCGTTGCTCACTTCCAAGACTGATTCCCGTGCCCACCAATCTGGATCGAATGCAATAACCGGAGTGTGCAGGTGACTTCGTGCAATGCCAATAGCGTAGTATCCAAATTTCGCACCGACATCTAATATCTGATTATAATGGCCCCGTTTAAATCGCTCATACCAGCTGTGCAATTCGTATTCATGTGTTCCGAGTAAATACGGCCCGATATGTTCCGCACTACATTTTGCTGATAGTAACATGCCCTGAAATGGACCGGATTGCACAGCGTAGCCAAATTTTCCCACTAATTTCTGGTTTAAGTCGGCAATTCCCCATTCTCGAATCAGTCTGTGAGAATGGGCACGCGATCGCGCTGACTGAATTGAAGCCATTGTTTCCGGCGCCAGAGAAGTCAGGACTCGTTTAACGAATTGCTTCATCGAAATAGCCCTTAAAGTATGTGAGCATGGGTGCCAATAGCAC
>JANLRE010001045.1:0-3606 GCA_031368205.1 Fimbriiglobus sp.
GATTTTGGCGTTCGTGGCCACAGCGGGGGTATCGACCAACCCGGCTTTCGTGTTGACCGCTCTGTTTGCCCTCCCTGCCTTTGTTCTCGCCGCTGTGTCGATCGTGTTCGCCGTCTACGCCCGTGCCCCCCAAAGCATGAACCCACCGCCGGACGCATCGAATTGCGCCGGGTATCTCAAACACTACGTTGATAAATTAACCGAAGCGGAGAAAACGGGGGGCGCTTTAGGGGAAACCGTTAAGAGTGCCGAGTACGCCACGGCAGGCTTGTGGCACTACTTGTACGCCGAAAACTGTTCCACTCTAAACGAAAAGGCGGTACACCTGGAATCGGCGATCCGATACAAAGTTTACTCCATTATCGCCCTACTACTCCCCCTCTTAGAAGTCATCGCCGAAAAGCTAATTGCGAAATTCTAACCACCCGTCAACACACTGATGCATCACTACCAGAATTTTGATTGCCCTGGCGGCAATGCTGACGGGAGGCGTGGGGTCTGCGACTGCGCAGAGTTTTTTACCGACGACTACTGTTTACGGCGCTGCAAACTCAGGGGAGGCAACGGTCGGGGGGATTGCAACGAACGGCGCCATTTACGAGTTTAAATGGATGACGGTCGCAATCAGTTACAAGACTTATTCCACGGACTCAAATGGCAATGTCACGTACACCGTTACGACGGTGTATGATTCTGGACAGAAGGCCGCCAATCCGTTTACCAAGCTGTACCCTGGCGTCGTCGGAAGGAATTACGACGTGACGATGCAGGCACGTTTTGATGCCAATCGTCAAGCGACTCCACCGTACCTCATTTTTGATGCCAGCTTCGCGTACAATGCACCCTAGACAAAACAAATAAACGAATACAGTGCATTCGACGATTGCACTGTATTCGGTCTGTGTCTACAACACAATTTCGCAGCGGCACATACTACAAAGTAGGTAAGCATGCTCTCGTCACACTACAATTCAGTTAGTCCTCGTCGGGCTTTCACTCTCATTGAATTACTTGTCGTCGTTGGGATTATTGCCGTCCTGATCGGGCTGCTGTTGCCAGCCATCCAGAAGGTCCGCGAAGCCGCCGCCCGGACTCGCACCACCAATCAAATGCGGCAACTCGGCCTCGGAATGCACTCGTACCTGTCGGCGAACCAAGATCGGATGCCGGGATATGCGACGCTCGGACCGCCATTCCCGCCGTTTGTGCCGTTCGGAACAAATTATAAGTGCCCGCTCTGGTCGATCATTCCTTACATCGACGACAAGGGTGTCGTTAAGGTCAACGGTATCGATAACCTCCGGTGTGCTGTGAACCCATCGGACCCGAGTTTAGAATACCACAGAACTCACTACCCGGAGAATGATTGGGGACAGGTGGTCGGGACAGGAATTAGCCTTACAAGTTTTGCGGCGAATGCGTTGTTATTTGTCCTCGACCGACAATTCCCGAGTTGCGTGCCGGATGGGTCATCAACAACGATCGCTTACACCGAGCACTATACCAGATGTGGTGGCAGAAAGTATGCTACTTTTCTGACCAACGAAAAATGGACAGGCATCAATCCGGATATGTCACCAGTCAATTGGCCGTTGCCAATGCCGCTGGACCATCGCCCCACGTTCGCCGATTACTGGTACTCGGACATCACGCCAACAAGCCCCAATCGCTCCACGATGCCGCCGTTCCAGATTGCGCCACGGGTTCCGGACTGTGATTCCCGCATCCCACAAACGCCCCACTCGGCACTCACCGTGGTCATGGCGGACGGGAGTACGCGGTCGTTGAGCCGCAACATTTCCACCGATGCGTTCTGGGCCGCCGTCACCCCCAACGGTGGCGAAACGGTGCCGTTGGATTGACGACCCTCAGTCTTTGCGTCGTTGCTTAAAATCTTGTGACGATCCGCGTTCGGGGACCATTGGTCTTTTGTGCAGTGCCGTTTGTTTCAACCCTGGTAGGGCGGGTGCGGTTACGGGGCGGGCGACCCAGGCGGAGCCGAGGTCTGGGGCGACCTCCTGGGGTGGGGCGGACTTGCCGGTCGCCCACTGGAAGACGCGCTTGGCGACTTCGGCTGCCGGTTTGCTGTTCGCGGTCAACGTACCGTCGGGAATGCCCATGTCCATTTTGAGGTACTTTTGCAGCAACCGGGCAATGGCTAACGCGGTGTCACGGTTCGATTGTCGTCCCAAGCCTTTCAGCACATCAATCGCATCCGGGTTGGTCGGGTTCCAGGCTAGCAACATTTCGGCGGCCATGATCCGCAGTGGGCCGGGTTGGTCAATGTCGGTCATGCGGTCGAGTAAGTCGGGTGTAATCAACCCCATGCCGCGGAGCAATGCTGCCAGTTCGACCCGCAACGCCGGTGGCGTTTGGGGGTCAATAATTTGCTGGGAAAGATTAACTGGCAGTTCGGGGTTGGTGTCGTGCTGTAACACAGCGGCGTAGTGCGCGACCAAGGTCCGACCACTCCGAGACGCCAACGGTTCCGAATCGGCAGCCCACGTTGTCAGGTCACAGACCGCCATCGGGGACAGTCGGCCAGCGGCGCCGGTCAAGCTGCCGTCATTTGCTAATTGGGGGTCGGCCAGTGTGTCGCGGATGGCGTCGCGGATCAGCGGCCACCGCCCGCCATCGCCTGCCAACAACGTAATGAGCGCTGCCTGACGAACTTCTGGTGCGCGATCGCGCAGATATTCTGCGAGGTCCGCGATCACGTCGGACTGGGTTACCGCGTTCAACGCACTGATACCAGCGGCTTTCACACCGGGGTTCGTCGTTCGGCGAATGGCATCGACAACGGCTTCGGCTTCCCCCGGTCGCCAGTAGGTCCGCGATTGCAACGCGATAAATGCGGCGGTTCGCACTTCAACCCGGTGGTCGTAAAAGAGTCGCACCGCCGGGCCGGGATCGTCCAGCAACGCTTCTTGGAGCGCCCGAACCTCGGGAATGTCCGCATACCCCGCCAAGTGGTCGGGCCACCGGGTCCGGTGGAGAAGCTTTCGACAAAGATCATTGGCACGACGACGGGGTTCGAGTCCGGTGCGGATCAAATCGTGTCCGATGATTAAGCCAATGCCGATCAGGATGAACAGGCCGCGTACAATCCGGGCCAACGCATCCGGGTTGTTGCGTGTGACCACCCAGAGCCAAGCCAGCGCCATGAGATACAGCAAAACCAACGACGCACTTGCAGGTGGTCGCCAAACACAGCGGTAGCGAATGAAGAGCAGGCCGCCGAGGAGTTCCGCGACGGCGCCCACGGCGAGCATCGGGGAATGGTAGTCCGCCGCGACCACGCCGAGCATCGCGGCGGGGAACACCAACAACACAACGCTCGCCACGCGAGGCAGGAGCGATGCCATCAGGCCAGGGTCCGAAAAAGCAGTGATGCGCATGACCGACCATCCCGTGTCCTGATCCCCGAGCGTTCGCCGACACAGGCCGACGACGGGGGCGGAGTTCGGCAGTATTGCAGAAACCTAGTTCAACAATCGGAGTGGTGCAAATCGCTTTTGGCGTCAACCGACTGCGAGGGAGTAGCTAAAAGCTCTGGGAGACAGAGAAAGCAATTTGACCACAGTGGGCGCAGAGAGCCACAGAGCA
>JANLRE010001100.1:0-5661 GCA_031368205.1 Fimbriiglobus sp.
GACGTGAATGCCCACCAGGCGAAGAACGGATCACAGCAAACTCCAGACAAACGGGAGAGAAAAAGACTTCGAGCGTTGGGTATCGGTGAAATGATACAACGACCGAAACGACACAGTCACAGAATGTGAGTTGTGTGATGGTGGCGAGTGATCGAAACGAAAGCAAGCCAAATCTGAGAAAAAGGTTGGTCGCAACTGAGATTTCGGATTCGGGGGGTTGGTGCGATTGTGGGAATTTGAGTGGTAAATTCACAGCCCGTTGCGAAACTTCTTGTTCCGAACACATTCGGCTGAAAAAGAGTTGCAAATAATGCCAAATCGTGATGGAACCCGGAAGCCAATCTGCTTATCTAATGCTATGCCCAGTGCGGGATTTCAACGCATTTGACAGGTGTTTTCGATGATTTCGCTTGTTGCAAGAAAATCGTTTGCATCGCGTTCAACTGTGACCTATAAACTTCACGCCAGCCAGTTGCACACCCCGTTTCGTGTCACTTGGCGGTCAGATGAGGTTAGCAACACGGACGTTACCCAGAATACCACCAGGGACGTTGCCAAATACATCGGCTGGATTTTTTGGCTTTGACGTGCCGGTTATTGGGACTGTACTCGCACTGCCGTTCTGATTCCCCCTCATGTCGAACGGCCTGGTAGCGCAAGCTACCGAATTCTTGTTTCAGCGGTCGATAGAAATCTTCGGGTTCTCGAATGCCCAGGTGGATGGGTATTGGCGGACGGCCACATGCGTTGGCCCTTGATGTGGGTATGCAACCCCACCTGCGAAGCCGGAATTGTCACGTACCCAGGATGTACACCTTCATGTCTCGACTTCGCAAATATCGCTCCGATGTGGTCCAATCTCCGTTGGAAACATACCTGCGAGAGATCAACGGCACCGCCCTGCTTTCGGCGGATCAGGAAAAAGAACTCGCCCGTGCTATCGCGGTCGGGGACACCGAGGCCCGCGACCGCATGGTGCGGGCCAACTTGCGGTTGGTCGTGAATATCGCTCGCGGTTACACCGGAAAAGGGCTGGCCCTTCAAGACTTAATCGAAGAAGGCAACCTCGGCTTGTTGCGGGCGGTCGAAGGGTTTGACCCGGTGATGGGAACCCGATTCAGCACTTACGCTAGCTACTGGATTAAGCAGTCCATCAAGCGGGCGCTGGTCAACACCGCCAAGACGATTCGCATCCCCGCTTACATGGTCGAACTCCTCTCCAAGTGGCGGCGTGCCACCAACAAGCTCAATGATGAACTCGGTCGCCCGCCCACCCACGAAGAAGTGGCGAAGCTGCTCGGCTTGCCGAAGAAAAAGCTCAACATCATTAAGAAAGCGATCCGCGTCTACAACGCCGCCCCGCAATCCGACCAAGGCGAACAGGGTTGGTCCATTGACGAAATGTTGATGGACAGCAGAGCCAAGACGCCGGACACGGAGATGGTCGAATCGGACGACCTGAAGCACGTGATCGTGTTACTCGAAAAAATGGATAAACGCGAAGCCAGTGTCCTGCGAATGCGGTTCGGGCTGGATGACGAAGAGCCGAAGACCCTCAAAGAAATCGGCGAGTGCCTCGGGTTGACCCGAGAACGGGTCCGCCAAATTGAGAGCGAAGCCCTGCAAAAACTGAACGAAAGCATGTGTGGCGATTGATCGCACTCTTCCGAACATTCTCAACCGTGCGTCATTTATGACGCACGGTTTTTTCGTGGATCGTCGGTTTCTGCTCTCGCAAGATAGGTGTCTCACGTGCCATGAGCTACAATCACTGTGTCGTGACATAACTATTGCAGACTCCGGCACTCGACACGGTTGACGCGAGGCGATTTATGTGGCTGGTTTATCCGGTCCTTTCGGATGACGTTCAAAACGCGCGACGGGGGATTTTGATCCTGCTGGCGGCGTCCGCGATTTGGTACGTGTCATTGGCCGTGGCACTGGCGTTTTGGTCTGAGGACTTGCTCTATAAAGTTCACGGCAAGTTCGTGACGTTACCGGATCGAGACATGAACTGGATTCCGTTCTTGTTTCTGATCTCGATGTTCACGTTCACCGGCGGCTTGCGCGCGTTAGGGTATCGGTTCAGCCGGAACATCGCGGGTGCGGTTTCGACGCCGGAAAGTATCACAATTGCTACGTATGGGGTGTTTATTTACCTGGCCGCCGTCGGCACGATTTACTTCGGCTTCAGCGGGTTGATCGCCATCGCTGCGGCGTTGGGCGGGGCGTTGGAATTGTTGTTCTTGCGGTACCCGCGAAGCCTGTTCGGGATGGTCATCTCGCCGGTCGCCGTGAAGCGAGTCGGGCACTACAGTACCGCCCGGTTCGTGTGGCTGGTGTTGATCGTCGTCGCCTCGTTCGTCATGTTGCTGGCGAACGGGTTGTCGAGCATTCCCCGTGCCGACGACGGCCCGTATGACCAGAGCATTGTCCGCGTCAACGGCCTGTTGCACGTGGTGTTCAAGGCCATTTCCGCCGTCGTGATCTTGGCGCTTCCCGCCCTGACGATGGCGTACTGGGTGATTCTTTACAACATCCACGCCACCGTGAATCGACTCACGGACCCCAAAGGCCCGGTCGTCCAACCTGAAGCGCCGGTCAAACCCGGCTTCGACCAATTGAAGCAAGTCTTGCAAACGCCGACGTGGTGATTACGCCGGTGACCAGCGCAGGATTGGTTCCTTCGCGGCCTTCACTTCGTCGGGACGGCTGATGATGTGGTTATGGGGGGCGTGACGAAGCATTTCGGGGTCTTCGTCCTTGATCTTCAACAACACTTCCGCGAACGCATCGAGCGTTTCTTTGCTCTCGGTCTCCGTCGGCTCCATCATCAGGGCTTCGGACACGACCATCGGGAAGTACACGGTCGGGGCGTGGTAGCCGTAGTCGAGCAGCCGTTTGCAAATGTCCATTGCGCGAATCTTTTTCTCACGTAGCATCTTGCGGGCACTGGCGACAAACTCGTGCATACAGCGATCGCCGTGCGGTATTTCATACCCTTCTTTAATCAGTGCCAGCAAATAGTTGGCATTCAAAACCGCGTGTTCGCTGACCGCTTTCAAGCCGTCCGGCCCCAACGTGCGGATGTAACAATAGCCACGGAACAGGATGCCAATGGTGCCGAAGAAGCTCCGCACGCGCCCAATGGATTGCGGCATGTCGTAGTTCAATCGGTAGCGGTCGTTCTCTTTCACAACGATCGGTGCCGGTAAATATGGGGCGAGGAAATCGCGCACGGCAATCGGCCCGCTACCCGGTCCGCCACCACCATGAGGGCCGGTGAATGTTTTATGCACGTTGTAATGCTGCATGTCCGCACCGAAATCACCGGGGCGAGTGATGCCAAGAATGGCGTTCATGTTCGCGCCATCGAGATACACCAATGCACCTTTGCTATGTAACAAATCCGTGATGGTTTGGATCTGTGTTTCAAACAGCCCGAGTGTGTTCGGGTTGGTAATCATGAACACGGCGGTGTCGTCGCCGAGTTTCGACTTCAGGTCGTCGAGATCGACCAGACCGTTCGCCCCACTCTTCACCGTGACCGCGTCGAAGCCCGCCAGTGCCGCCGATGCCGGGTTGGTGCCGTGCGCGCTGTCCGGGACCAGCACCTTGCGGCGGTGCGTTTCCCCCTTATCGCGGAAGTACGCAGCGGCAACGAACAGTGCGGTCAACTCCCCTTGCGCCCCCGCCGCCGGTTGAAGCGACACGGCCGGCAGCCCAGAGATTTCCGACAAATAACGCTGCATTTCATAGAGCAGTTGCAACATGCCCTGGGTTGTGGTGTCATCCTGGAGCGGGTGCAAGTTCGCAAACCCCGGAAAGCCGCCGAAGCGTTCGTGCCGCTTCGGGTTGTACTTCATCGTGCAGGAACCCAACGGGTAAAAGTTGGTGTCGATGCTCATGTTGCGGGCGGACAAATTGTTGAAGTGCCGGATCAAATCAATCTCCGCCAACTCGGGCAGGGGCGGTGGCTTCTGCGCGAGGTGCGACGCCGGTATCAACTCGGCGATGGCCGTTGGGGATGGCACATCACACGGCGGCAACCTGTGGCACCGGCGGCCCGATTTGGAGAGTTCAAAGATCAGTCCCGTCGATTGGGTGTTGTTCATAGCGCTGGTGTTGTTATAGTTATGCTGTAATACAGTTTGCAATCGGACTGCTTGTATTTACGATATATGGGCCTTCAATGTTGTTACCAAACCGTCAATCTCGGCCTTGGTCCGTTTCTCCGTGACTGCCACTGTCATACACGATGGGTATTGCGGATACCACCGCCCCAGTGGTAAGCCGGCGTGATAACCTTGCTCACGAAGTTGTGCCAATGTCTTGTTCACATCACCCGGCAACTTGATTGCAAATTCTTTGAAGTACGGCGTCGTAAACGGCAATGACACGCCGGGAATCTTGGCGAGTTGTATCGCAGCATAGTGCGCTTTGCGGACACACAATTCCGCCGTTTCCTTCAACCCCTGTGGCCCGAGTGCGGTGAGATGCACGGCGGCACGCAGGGCGAAGAGACCCTGGTTCGTGCAGATGTTGCTGGTCGCTTTTTCACGGCGAATATGTTGTTCGCGGGTTTGCAAGGTTAGCACCCAACAGCGCTTGCCGTTGCGGTCGGTCGTTTCGCCGACAAGCCGTCCGGGGATTTTGCGAACGTACTCTTGGCGGCACGTCAAAATGCCCAGATACGGCCCACCGAAACCGAGCGGAATGCCCAACCCCTGGCCTTCCGCCACTGCGATATCGGCCCCGTAATCGCCGGGTGTTTTCAGCAAACCCAGGCTGACCGGATCGAACACCGCGATGAAAATCGCCCCGGCTTTGCGGGCCGATTCGCCGATCGCGCGCATCTCTTCAAGGTGCCCGAAGAAGTTCGGCGATTGGGCAATCACCGCAATGGTGTTGTCGTTGACCGCTTTCGCCACATCATCAGGGTTGAGAAAGCCATCCGGCGTTGGTAACGTCCGCACAGTACATTTCAAATTCGCAACATACGTCGTCAACGTCTGGCGGTATTCGGGGTGGACACTTTCCGCAATCAACACTTCCCCGGTGCGACCAGTAATGCCCATCGCCATCAACACCGCTTCCGCAACCGACGACCCGCCCTCATACAACGAGGCATTCGCAACATCCATACCCGATAGTTGCGCCATCAATGTTTGGTATTCATACACAACCTGCAACGTGCCTTGCGAAGCTTCGGCTTGGTAGGGTGTGTACGACGTATAAAACTCGGACCGCCCGGCGATGGCATCGACCACACTCGGAATGAAGTGGTCGTAAGCCCCGCCGCCTAAAAAGCAGACCGCGTCACTCGCCGATTGGTTGCGACTGGCAAGTCCGTGCATGTGTTGTTGCAACTCCAACTCGGACATCCCCGGCGGGATGTCCAACATGCGATTAAATCGAACGTGAGCCGGGATGTGCGAAAACAGTTCGTCGATCGACCCCGCCCCGATCCGCGTCAGCATCGCGGCCACGTCTTCGGGGGTGTTCAGTACGTATGAATCCACGGATACAAGCTCCGAATGCACGAGAATGAAGACCGACCTAGAAATGACCGCAACGCCGCCCCGCACACAACAAATCCATTTTCACCACGATCTGCTTGTTAGCCCGACGCGCGAGCGAGGGGTTCGGTCTAACCCCTCG
>JANLRE010000683.1:0-2009 GCA_031368205.1 Fimbriiglobus sp.
ACCGGCTGAAGTCCGTCATCGAAGAAGTCAAAGCGTCCCCCCAGCCGATTATTTTGTTTATTGACGAAGCCCACACCCTCATCGGCGCCGGCGGGCAAGCCGGTCAGGGCGATGCCGCCAACTTGTTGAAGCCCGCCCTGGCACGCGGCGAACTCCGCACCATCGCGGCCACCACGTTCGCCGAGTATAAGAAGTATTTCGAGACCGATGCCGCCCTGAAACGCCGCTTCCAACAAGTCAAAGTCGATGAACCGGACGAGGGCAAAGCGACGCGGATGTTGCGCGGTCTGGTCGCCATGTTGGAAAAGCATCATGCGGTCCGGATTATGGATGAAGCGGTGACCGCTGCCGTGCGACTTTCCACGCGGTATGTCCCGGATCGCCACTTGCCGGACAAAGCCATCAGCTTGTTGGATACCGTGTGTGCCCGCGTGGCCCTGAGTCAAACCGCCACGCCACCGGCGTTGGAAGATGTGACGCGGGAGATCGAACACCTCACGACCGAAATTCACTTTCTCGAACGCGAAGCCCAGGTTGCCCCCGGTAACCCGGATCGCTTGAACGAACTGCGACAACGCAAAACAATCGGCGAAGAGAACCGCGTCCGGTTGCAGGACCAATTGACGAAAGAAGCGGAACTCGTCGGCAAAATCCGCGACCTCCGCACCACGATCGAAACCGCGGCGACGGTCGAACCCGCACCGGATTCGTTGCCGAAGGACCGCGACGACTTGGCGAAGCTGCACGCCGATTTGCTGACCATCCAAGGCGAAACGCCACTGGTTTACCCGGTCGTGGATTCGCAAGCGGTGGCCGAAGTCGTGTCCGGATTCACCGGGATTCCACTCGGAAAAATGGTCCGCGACGAAGTGCAAACGGTGCTACGGCTGGCGGAAATTCTGAACGAACGGGTCGTCGGGCAGAAGCACGCGCTCGAAGCCATCGCCCAGCGCATTCACACCGCCCGCGCTGACTTGGGTGACCCTCGGCGACCGCTCGGCGTCTTCTTGCTCGTCGGTCCATCCGGGGTGGGGAAAACCGAAACGGCGATGGCACTGGCTGACTTGCTGTACGGTGGCGACCGCAACATGGTCGTCGTGAACATGTCCGAATACAAGGAATCGCACAAAGTCTCCCGGCTTGTGGGTAGCGCGAAAGGCTACGTCGGCTACGGCGAAGGCGGCGTGCTGACCAACGCGGTGAAGAACCGACCGTACAGCGTGGTGTTGCTGGATGAAGTCGAAAAAGCCCACGAAAGCGTGCAGGAAATCTTCTACCAAGTCTTCGACAAGGGCGTGCTGCAGAACGACGACGGCGAGGACGTGAACTTCAAGAACACGATCATTCTGCTCACGTCGAACGTCGGCACCGGCACGATTATGAAGGCGTGCGCTGACCCCACTAAGATGCCGACCGTCGCGGTCTTGAATGAAATGTTGCGACCCGATTTGTTGAAAGCGTTCAAGCCTGCGCTCTTGGGGCGAATGGCCATCGTGCCGTATTTCGCATTGGGTGAAGAGGTGTTACGCAAGATCATCGGGTTGAAGCTCGCACAAATCGGCGACCGCCTCAAGCAGAACCACAAGGCCACGTTCAAGTACGAACCGAGTGTCGTGGACACCATCCTGGCCCGCTGCACCGAGGTCGAAAGCGGCGCCCGCAACGTCGATCACATCCTGACCGGCACGCTGTTGCCCATGCTTTCCCAGGAAGTGCTGACCCGCATGGCCGAGGGCCGCCCGATGAAACAAGTGACGATTAGCGTGGGCGAAAACTCGCAGTTTA
Source organism: Fimbriiglobus sp. (assembly GCA_031368205.1). Taxonomy (GTDB): domain Bacteria; phylum Planctomycetota; class Planctomycetia; order Gemmatales; family Gemmataceae; genus Fimbriiglobus. Next base: position 1,786 of record JANLRE010000683.1, read on the forward strand.
GCTACGTGATCGAATAATTCACGTTAGCCCGACGCGCGAGTTTTGAAGTTGGGCTTTCGGAATACCCCGAAGGGGTTCAATGTAATAGCCCTGGGTCGCGGCGCTTCGACGCGCACCCTGGGTCGGACCGGAACGGGATCTTACCCCGGAGGGGTTACATCTGCGATACGAGGAACGATGGAACCCCTCCGGGGTACGGCAGGGGGGGGCGAGAACCCAGGGTG
>JANLRE010001136.1:0-2243 GCA_031368205.1 Fimbriiglobus sp.
TTCGCGGGGTCCACGACCGATTCACCGACCGCCGCATCGGCTGCAAAGTGAATGACGGCTTCGATGCGATTGACCACGAGCAAGTGGTCGATGTGGTCGCTATCTTTCAAGTCGGCCACGACGAGTTTATCGGCGGGCACGGCTTGACGATGGCCCATCGCCAGATTGTCCACCACCAACACATCGTGACCATGCGCGAGCAGATGCTTCACCGTGTGGCTGCCAATGTACCCCGCGCCGCCTGTGACCAAAATACGCATGACAAATGACACCAGGAGTTCAAAAACCGTCACATGACTTTTTTAATCTGTAATCCCGTGGCTTCGATCACGAAGTCCGTGACCTCTTCGGCCTTCTCACGGGTTCGGCTGCGAAAAAGCACTTCGTCCGTGCTGCCGTAAACGTCACACAAGTTAACTTGGCACAGTTCCGGGTGGATGAAGTAAAAGTAGAAAAGCACTCCGGGCAGAATCCCGAGCATGAGCAAGTAGATACAAAACATCCACGCCACGATGCCCGATTCGTGGGTGCCGATGATGCCCAGGTTGGTGCTTTTCTTCCACGGGATTTTCATGGGTGCTAACGGGTAGAACGCGATTCGCTTGGTTCGCGTAATCGTGGTTTGCCCCTTCGCGTTCCGCTTCAAATTGACCGTGTCGAAACTCCCCACGATGAAGGCTTGAAGGGCGACGTGGATCACCTGAAAGATCATATTGGTCATGATCGCGGAACTGGTGAAGCCTTCGGCGTTCAGCGCGAGCAGTGTGCCGAAGAAGTTCAACACCTGCATCCCGGCCATGATTTGGTAGCGTGTCAGAAGCGACAACCCTTCGACCCACTCGGCAGCCATCGGTTGATGGACACGATCGGCTTTCGATCCCGACGAGAGTTCCTTGCCACAATGGACGCAAAACGTAGCCGACAACGGCAAGTCACCCCGGCAGTGCGGGCAGGTTTGCAACCCGGTTCCGGGGACCGCATACGGCTTGTCGTCGTCTTCATCCTGCGTGCCTGCGAGTAATGGCACCCCGCTTGGCTCGTCCGGTTCAAAATCGGGGCGTCTATCACGCGGATCGGCTTTGGGCCGCGCGTTCGATACGGCTTTTGCACTGGCAACTTTCTGGGGCAGGCTGCGTTGCGCTGGCTCGGATTCAACCGGCTCGGGTTCACGCGATCCACGCATTTCCGTGGGGACTTCGGCATAGTAGCCGCAACCGGGGCAGCGAATTTTCGGGCGGGAAAAGCCGTCCGGCAGTTCCACGCGACCGCCGCAATTTTGGCAAGCGATGCGGTCGGCCACGGGGGGTGCTCCGGTCTGTTGGGAGTTACGGATTGGTGATTCGATCCGAGCTAAATCCCTCGCGCGCGTCGGGCTAACACCGGCTACCAAATCACGCCAGGGTACGACGCATCAGTTCGTGATACCCTTTGTGATACTGAGGAAGACGTCTTCGAGGTCGATTTCTTCTTCCTTGAAACTCTTGAGTTTGAAGCCTTCGTGGATGAGGCGTTCGGCGATGAAGCTGCCGTCCTCGTGGCCGTCTTGGAGGGTGATTTTCACGAAATCGGACGTGGAATCGAGGTCCACTTTCTCGATTTCGCTGTACGTTTCCAGTTTCTTCGCCGCGTCGTTGTTGCGATCTTTGCCGACCGAAACCATGTACACGTGCCGCCCGCGAACCTGCCGGATGGCGGCGTCCACGTCGTCGTTGAACAACAACTTACCACGTTCGATGATGCCGATTTTGTTACAGATGTCCGCCAGTTCCGGAAGGATGTGGCTCGACACCATGATGGTTTTGTTCATGCCACGAAGCTCTTTGATGAGTTCGCGCATTTCGATCCGGGCACGCGGGTCGAGACCACTGGCCGGTTCGTCCAAAAGAAGAACTTGCGGGTCGTGCAGAAGAACCCGTGCCAACCCGAGGCGTTGCGTCATCCCACGGGACAGGCTCGTGACCAGAGCGTCACGCTTGTAACCCAGGTCCACCAAGTCGAGGACTTGGTCACACTTTTTGCGGCGTTCGGGGCCTTTGATGCGATAGGCGGCAGCGAAGAATTCGAGGTACTCGATGACCTTCATGTCGTCGTAAACGCCGAAGAAGTCCGGCATGTACCCGATCGCCCGGCGGATGTCTTTCGAGCCGTTGTAGATGGAGTACCCGCACACGCTCGCTTCACCCCAACTCGGGTTGAGCAGTGTGGCGAGGATTCGCATCGTGGTCGTTTTGCCCGCCCCGTTC
>JANLRE010000688.1:0-6868 GCA_031368205.1 Fimbriiglobus sp.
TGCACCGCCTGATCGTCACCTCCGTCGCTTACCAGATGAGTTCGCAACCGGACTCGCCGGGACTCCATGCCGACCCCGATAACAAGCTGCTTTCACACTTCTCCCGTCGCCGACTCGACGCGGAGGAAATCCGCGACGGGATGCTGGCCGTGTCCGGTTTGCTCGACCGCAAGATGGGGGGAACGTTACTGAAAGCGAACCCCCGCCAATACGTCACGAGTACCGCCAGCCGCAGCTACGACGGGTACGCCGTGCCACGGCGTTCGGTCTATCTGCCAGTCATTCGCAGCGGGGTCTACGATGTCCTGCAGACACTCGATTTCCCCGACCCCTCCGTCCCGAACGGTCGCCGGACCGCTACCACCACGCCCTCTCAAGCACTGTTGATGATGAATAGCGCGCTCGCGGATCAGACGGCCACGGCGTTCGCAAAAGCGATTCTGGACGTGACGGGCAACGACACCACCCGTGTCCGCGAAGCCTATCTGCGGGCGTTTGGTCGTGTCCCGACCGCCACCGAGTTGGAGAAAGTTCTCGCGTACCTCAAGAAATCCAACGACGCAACGGATACGGTCAAGACATCCGACGCCCAGCAGCTTGACGCTTGGCGTGGCCTCTGTCGCGTTCTGTTCGCGTCCAACGAGTTCGTGTTCGTGGAGTAAAAGCGATGTTCGGACCGACCCGCCGAGAAATGCTTCAAAGTTCCGCGCTCGGCTTCGGCTGGCTCGCGCTCGCCGACCTGCTCGCCAGCGCCGGTGTGCGCGACCCGCTCGCACCCCAATCGCCTCATTACCCGGCACGGGCGAAGCGAGTCATCTTCCTGTTCATGCACGGCGGGCCGTCGCAGGTGGACACGTTCGACTACAAGCCGAAACTGACAGCCGACGACGGCAAACCGTTGCCGTTTGCCAAACCGCGCGTGGTCTCCAGTGCGACCGGGAACCTGCTGAAGTCGCCGTTTGCGTTCAAGCAGCACGGACAAAGCGGCGCGTGGGTGTCGGAACTGTTCCCGCACATTGCGAAGGGCGTCGATGACTTGTGCTTCATCAAATCCATGCACGGCTCGAACTCGCGGCACGGCGGGGCGCTTCTGGAACTGCACACCGGGTCGGACACGTTTGTGCGGCCCAGCATGGGGTCGTGGATCACTTATGGTCTCGGTACGGAGAACCGCGACCTTCCCGGATTCGTGACCATCTGCCCGACCCTCACGCACGGCGGCGTCAACAATTACTCGTCCGCCTTTCTGCCCGCGATCTATCAGGCGACGCCACTCGGCAGTGCCGGTAGTCCGTCCAGCCAAGTCTCCGTGCCGTTCGTGAAAGGGAGTACCCGCCCGGACCAGCAACGACTGGAACTGAACCTGCTCGCCGAACTCGATCGGGAGCGAGGCGCCGTTGTTCGCGCGGATTCGGCGATGGAGGGGCGGATTCAATCCTTCGAGATGGCGTTCCGGATGCAGGCGAAAGTCCCGGTGGTCCAGGATTTATCGAAGGAATCCGCAGACACGCACAAACTGTACGGGATCGACGATAAATCCACGGAGAACTTCGGGCGGCAGTGCCTGATGGCCCGACGGTTCGCCGAGGCGGGCGTGCGGTTCGTGCAATGCACCCACAGCTACAAATGGGACCAGCACGAAAACCTGAAACGGGACCACACCAGCAACGCCCGCGAAGTGGACAAGCCGATCGCCGGGCTGCTCGCCGATTTGAAACACCGTGGGATGTTGAAGGACACACTCGTGATCTGGGGCGGGGAGTTCGGCCGCACCCCGGTCGCCCAGGGGAAGGACGGACGCGATCACAACCCGCACGGGTTCACGATGTTCCTCGCCGGCGGCGGCGTGAAGCCGGGGATCACGCACGGCGCGACCGACGATTACGGCTACTTCGCCGCCGAAAACAAAGTCCATTTCCACGACCTACACGCCACGATTCTGCATCTCCTAGGACTCGATCATACCAAGCTGACCTACCCCCACGCCGGCCGCGCCTTCCGGCTGACGGATGTCCACGGTGAAATCGTGAAGGAGATTCTGGCATGATCCGGGGAACGTCGGCGGCGGGTGATTCGAGTTGCGTAGGCGGCACATTTGTTTGTGGAAGTTTGTCTACTAATCTTCGTTTTCAACCCCGTTGGGGTTGAAAACCAGTCTTCTGCAAACGGGAACAAATTTTCCACCAACTACCGTGATGTCCACCCCGCACGACAAAATGATTCGAGTTGCCGCTTGACTTTTGTTGAGCGGGATGAGAAATTTTGTGTGTCGATCGAGAACCTGCCTGCCGAGCACGATGCAACCTGCCGATACCGTGTGCCAAACGAATCGTACCGAAGATTTGAATCCGTTGGACGTTGAAGAATCAATCTTGGTCGTCGCTAGTCGCTCACACCGTGCATTGTTTTGGCCCTACCTACCCCGAGGCGATACGACCGTGACCCATCCGCAATCGCCGTCGAAAGCTATGGCACCTTCCGGGCTGATCCAGGTCGGTTCGCGGCGTTGGTTCCTGCGCACCGGACTGGCGGGGGTCGCCGGCGCTTCCCTCTTGCCTGTTGCTAAAGCGAGTGAGCAACCGCGCGTGATCCACTCGGGCAAAAAGCCGACTTCGGTGATTGTCTTTTGGCTTTCGGGCGGGCTGAGTCACCTTGATTCGTGGGATCCGAAGCCGGACGCACCGATTGAAATCCGCGGGCCGTTCGGTTCGATCTCGACGTGCGTGCCGGGGATTCGGGTGTCCGAACACCTCCCGCTCCAAGCCAGCATCATGAACCGGCTCAGCCTGATTCGCTCCGTGGATTGCCGGGCGAGCAACCACACACCGATCACGATGCAGGCTGGCAACCCACTCGCCCGTCGCACGGACGACGGCAAGGACGGCGGCGGTTACCCGTCGATGGGTTCGGTTGCCGCTAAATTCCGGGGATCGAACGACCCGGCGTTGCCCGCGTTCGTCGGCCTCGCCGACAGTTGGAAGGCCGACGTGTGGGGTGCGGGACACCTCGGCAATGCTTACGACCCGGTTCAGGGGAATGAGCTAGCCGGCCGCATGGCGTTGCCGAAGGGCGTGACGATTCCGCAACTGCGAGATCGGGACCAACTCCGTCGCAAATTCGACGACTTCCAACGCAACATCGACTCGTCCGGCATGGCGGCGAAGATGGACGGCCACGCCCGGCAGGCGGTGGACATGGTCGTTTCCGGCAAGGCCCAGAAAGCCTTTCGGCTGGACGAAGAATCGGAGCGGGTTCGAGATTCCTACGGGCGGGATAGCATCGGCGAAAAGGCTCTTCTTGCTCGCCGCTTAGTTGAAGCCGGAACGACCTACGTACTGGTAAGCGGGGCGTGGGGTTACTTCGACCACCACGGCGACGACGTGAAATGGGGCGGGATTGTGAAAGGTCTCAAGCCGCTGCTGCCGAGAATCGACCGCGTGATTTACGCCTTAATCAACGACCTCGAAACGCGCGGGCTGCTCGACTCGACGCTCGTTGTGATGATGGGTGAGTTCGGTCGGGGTCCGGTCATCAACAAGAACGCCGGTCGCGATCACTGGACGAATTGCATGTCGATGCTGGTGGCGGGCGGCGGGATGCCAGCGGGTCAGGTCATCGGCAGCACCGACGCGAAGGGTTACGACATCAAGGAACGCCGCGTCACGCCGGCCGACCTCGCGGCCACGGTCTTCAGCCACTTGAACATCGACACAAGTTCACAATGGCAAGACCCGCAGGGCCGGCCGATTCCGATCGTCGCGGAGAACGGCCGACCCATTCCAGAACTCACTTAAGTGAGACCCGCCCCACAACCCAACATTGAAATTCGCTCACTTCACCGGCTCTGACACCGTGCTGATGTTCGGCAGCGTAAAGACAAAGAGATCGAACCACGAACCCGCCTGTTGCCCGGACCCCGGGGCATGGCCCTGGGCTGACAGAACGACCATTTCAGGGCCGAAAACCCGTTGCAGACGAAGTGCCAGAAAATTTTGCCACACCCCGGCAATACTATTTACAGGCGGCTATTGTTCGGACACAATATAACATCTCGTGTCGGCCACCATCCCTCCTGCCGACCGCCTGAACCGTTGGACACTCCGATACACCCATTGCACGCCATGACACGATATTCACTTTGCGGCATTTTCGTGATCGCGTTCTGCTCCACCACGTCCGCCGATGACCGGAAGGGGATCGACTTCTTTGAAGCAAAGATTCGCCCGATTCTGGTTGCACAATGTGTGAAATGCCACGACTCCGCTGCGGAAACGGCGAAGAAGCTGAAGGGCGGCCTGCGGCTCGATACTCGTGACGCTTTACTCAAGGGCGGCGATTCCGGCGCGGCGATTGTTCCGGGGAAACCGGAACAAGGAACGTTTCTCAAGGCGTTGAAGTACGATGGCGAAGTGCAGATGCCGCCGAGCGGGAAGCTCTCCTCAGCGATTATCGCGGACTTTGAAAAATGGATCGCAATGGGGGCACCCGATCCGCGCGACGGGACAACCGCGATAGCGGCGGGCATTGATCTGGCGAAGGGACGGCAGTTCTGGGCGTTCCAGCCGCTTCATGTTGCAGCCATCCCGGAAATTGAGAAGCCCAAGGTGCCGGTTCAAACCCCGGTCGATGCGTTCACCCACAAGGCGTGGGACGACAACCGGCTGTCACCCGTCGGCCTCGCGGATAAACGCACAGTGCTCCGTCGCGCTTACTTCGACCTCATCGGATTGCCGCCGACGATGGAGGACGTAGTCGCGTTCGAGAACGATACCAGTCCGGGGGCGTTCGCCAAAGTCGTCGATGACCTCTTGGCCTCCCCGCACTACGGCGAACGGTGGGCGCGGCATTGGCTGGACGTGGCTCGTTACTCCGAAGACCAAGCCCACACGTTTGAAGTGAAGCCGAAGGCCAATGCGTTCCGCTACCGCGACTGGGTGATTCAGGCGTTCAACACCGACATGCCCTACGACAAGTTCGTTCGGTTGCAAATCGCAGGCGACTTAGTTTCGGAAAGCGAAGGCGACTTTTTCACACGCATCGCGGGTCTCGGCTTTTTGGGGCTGGGGGCGGAGTACTACAAGAACACCTTCCGCGAACAGGCCGTGGCAGATGAACTCGATGACCGCGTGGACACGCTGACGCGGGGGTTCCTGGGGCTGACGGTGTCGTGCGCCCGGTGCCACGATCACAAATTCGACCCGATCCCGACCCGCGATTACTATTCAATCGCCGGCATCTTCAACGGGTCGAACCTGACCGAGGCCCCGCTGGTTCCAACTGATGAGGTCAAGAAGTACACCGATGGCCAGAACCGCGTCAAGCAGCAGGACGACAAAATCAAGGCGTGGCTTGCGGAGCGAACGACGAAGATTGTCGATGCCGAAGTGGCCAAGACATCGAAGTATCTCCTAGCAGCGCGAGATGTTTTAGCCAACCCCGGAACCGGCTCGAAACCCGATCTGGACCAGCGGGCGAAGGCCGCATCGCTTGACCCACGCTTCCTCAAACAGTGGGTGAAATACGCCGACCCGAAGAACGCCAAGAAAGCGGTGCCGGAGTTGAAAGGGTGGTTCGCACTCGCGGGGGATCAGTGCGAGGACGATGCGGCATCGGTTGCGGATGATTTCGAGCACGCCTTGCAAACGGCAGTATCAGGGAAAGACAGCGACGGCAAACCGAAGAAAGAATACGAGGCACTGGTTAAAGCGATCTTCCAGGAACCGACCGGCCCGTTCACGTTACCTGTTGCGGAAATCGAGAAGCGACTTGTCAAAGACGAAACCAAAGTCCTGACTTCGCTGCGAAGCACACTCGACGAAACCAAGAAGGCCGCGCCGCCGATGTACCCCAGCGCCCCGGCGATCAAGGGCGGCGGCGCGACCATGAACGTGTTCCTGCGTGGCAACCCGCTCAAGTTCGGCGAAGTCGCCCCCAAGGGGTTCTTGCAACTGTTCCGCTCGCCGGTTTCGACGCCGACCAACGACTATTCCCGGCTCGACTTGGCCAACGCAATCGCATCCCCGGACAACCCGTTGACGGCGCGGGTGATCGTCAACCGGGTGTGGCAGCAACACTTCGGCCACGGGCTGGTGGGCACGCCGAGCAACTTCGGCAAACTCGGGGACCGGCCCACCCACCCGGAATTGCTGGACTGGCTGACGCTGAACTTCATCAACCAGGGGTGGTCGGTCAAATCCTTGCACCGCGCCATCATGCTTTCCTCGACCTACCAACTGAAGAGTGCGACAGCCTCGGCGAACACCGCGTTGGACGGGAACAACACTTACTTGTGGCACGCCAACCGGCGGCGGATGGACGTGGAAGTCTGGCGGGACAGCCTTCTCGCGGTGGCCGGGAACCTGGACCGCACCCCCGGCGGGCCGACGTTCGACCTGAAATCGGACTCCAAGAAGCGAACCGTCTACGCGAAAATCAGCCGCCACGAACTGGATGGGTTGCTGCGACTGTTCGATTTCCCAGATGCCAATGTCACGGCGGACAAGCGGACCGTCACCACGGTCCCGCAACAACAACTTTTCGCACTGAACAGCGAGTTCATGCACCGGCAGGCCAAGAGCTTCGCCGCCCGGTTGCAAAAGGCCGAATCCAACACCGATCGCGTTCGCAGCGCTTACGGCCACGCCTACGGTCGGGGGGCGGGGGGCCAAGACTTGTGAAACCGCGTCACAGAACAACAGCGGAATTTCTTGCTGCTCGCTGGCTTTCCAGGGAACTTTTGTCCGGTGACCTGAGTCTTCGGCGAATTCTAGCACTGATGGCTCCCGATGGCCGGCCACCGACCGAGCTTCGCGGCATATTTGCTTGGCTCATAACGCGTTTGCCGAGTGCAGAGGCTGCTCAAACAATC
>JANLRE010000016.1:0-1479 GCA_031368205.1 Fimbriiglobus sp.
TTACGCAGCCGGTTCGCCGGAAAACCGTTCGACCGGAAAATTTCGGCCAAAGGGTGGGGTGGGAAGCGTTTCTTCCAACGAAACCCGATCCCCGATACCCGGTTCACATCCGCAAAAATCTCGCCACACCAATGCCGAGCAGAAAAAACAGCGTGACCGCCGAGGACAACGACACCAGTAGCAGACCGACGACCCACCACGGCAACCGGATCCCCGTTCGCGGTAAGACATGCTCGATGAGCGATTCCGAATTCTCGTTGCTCGGTGAACGAGTTGCGATCCAACGGGCTTCCACATCTCGTAACACGGCAGCGGGTCTGTTCCAAGGCGGGTTGTTCGGAGTGAGCGAGACCGAATCGGCCCACGGTTCCAAATGCTGCACAACCTCCGCAGCGGACTTCGGGCGCTGGTCCGGTCGCTTCGCCAGGAACCATTGCACGAGGCGTGAAAACTCGGCGGGGATCGTCGGGTTCATCATCGTCAAATCGGGGGGGTACTTGGTTCGGTGCGCCCGGATTTTGTCCTGCGTCGTTTTCTCCGGAAACGGCGCTGTGCCGGTCAATGCAAAATAAAGGCTGCAACCCAACGAGTAAAGGTCCGCACTCGGACCGACCCGTGAGGCGTCCTGCGCTTGCTCGGGTGCCAGATAATCCATCGTGCCGACCGTGTAACCTTTGCCGCCAATAATCGTCGGGTCCGTGGGCGGCGTTTCACCTTGAATGAGCGCGAAGCCGAAGTCAAGAAGTTTCGCCCGTCCGTCAGGTGCGACTACCACATTCCCCGGCTTCAAGTCCCGGTGTACAAATCCCGCGATGTGGAACTGATGCAAACCACTCGCCACGTCGCAAAAAATCCTCGCGGCTTGGCCGATGGGCAGCGTACCGTTTTCGACAACCACTTGCCGCACCGTCTTGCCGGTTAGGTATTCGAGTGCGAGGTAATAAACGCCCGCCTCCAATCCCGAATCGAGAGTCCGCATCAGATGCGAGTGGACCGGCAACTGATTGCTGATGTCGATCTCTCGTTGAAACCGCGTCAACATCCGGGGAACTTCTTTGGCCCGCTTCGGCGGTAATATCTTAAGCGCGACGAGCTTTCGCTCGATACCCACTTGTGTTCGCCCTCCATCGGCCAAATAGACACTTCCCATCCCGCCGCGTGCGATCGGGTAAAGCAGCCGGTACGGACCCACTCGCAACCCTTGCCAGTTGCCACGGGCCAAAGATTGTGATTGGAATTGCGTTAATTCTTGGCGTTCCACCAAATAATTCAGGAAGTCCGTGGGCGGCGAGTTCGGCGGGGTCTGGGCAATTGCCAAAAGCTTTTCAACCACCCTCGGATCGAACAACCGACTGCGGACGAGATTCCGCAACAAGTCCGTCACATCTGGTTCGTTACTTCCTGCCGCAGACAACATCTGCTGGACCTCGCGGATCGGTATTCAGTTGAAGGTGTCGTCTTGTAGGTCGCGGTCGAGGA
>JANLRE010000052.1:0-5453 GCA_031368205.1 Fimbriiglobus sp.
AAACGGGATGATGCCAGGATCTAGGCGATGAACCAGTGCGCCGAGCGAAAGAAAATCCAGCGCACACGGGTCGGGGCGAATCATCAAACCGGCCATGTCAATCCTCTAGTATCACAAGGTGTTGCTACATCAATTTACACAAGCGGTTGCCACGCGCGGCCGTCAGCCGCCAGCAACTCATCCCCGCATTTCGGCCCTTGCGAACCGAGCGGATACTGCTCCGGGTCGGGCGCGTCCGGTCGTTGCGTCACGGCAATGATCGGGTCCATAATTTCCCACGCCCGCTCGATTTCATCGGCGCGCATGAACAACGACGCATCACCCTGAATCGCGTCCAACAGCAACCGCTCGTAGGCTTCGGGCATCGGGGTTTCGGCGTAGGCTTCTTTGTAATCGAACGACAGGTCACGCGGTTGCAACCGCACGCCGTCCACGTCCGGCACCTTGGTCTGGAAGTTGAGTTTAATCCCCTCGTTCGGCTGAAGCACCAGCGTCATGCGGTTGCACTGCAACACCTCATCTTTGGGCAGCGGAAACAACAGGTGTGGCGGGCACCGAAACTGAATCATGACCTCGCTGTAACGGCTTTTGAGGCCTTTGCCACTGCGGAGATAGAACGGGACGTTCTTCCAGCGGCTGTTCTGAATTTCCAGTTTCACGGCCGCGTAGGTGGGCGTCTTGGTCGTGGCCGGGACGCCCGGTTCGTTGCGGTAGCCCTGATACTGCCCCACGACGACTGCCTTACGCGCTTCAGTGTCGTCTGCCACCGAGATCGCGTCGAGAACCTTCATCTTTTCATTGCGAAGCGTGTCCGCCGAGAATCGGGCGGGGCTTTCCATTGCTACTAGCGTCATCACTTGCAGAATGTGGCTTTGGAACATGTCCCGCAACACGCCACTGCCGTCGTAATACCCCCCGCGACGACCGACCGTCACTTCCTCGCCGACCGTGATTTGCACGTGGTCGATGTACTGGTAATTCCACAGCGGTTCAAACAACGTGTTGGCGAACCGGAAGATCAAGATGTTCTGCACCGTCTCCTTGCCGAGGTAGTGGTCGATCCGGTAAAGTTGGTCTTCACGCCAGTGCTTGTGAATCGCCGTGTTTAAGGCTTTCGCGGTGCCGCTGTCGTGGCCGAACGGCTTCTCAATAATCAGTCGTTTGAACCCGCCGAGTTCTTGATTAAATCCCGCTTCGCCCAACGCCGCGCTGACCTGCGGATAAAGCTCGGGTGAGATCGACATGTAGTACAATCGTCGCCCGCCCGTGGCACCTTCAATTTCGGTGAACCACTTTTGAACGGGTGCCATGCCATCGGGCTTTGTCACATCAGCGGGTACATAGTGAATGTGGCTGGCAAACTTCAACCACACCGCTTCATCCCAGGCTTCGCCAGTTGCTTTGAACACATCTCGGACCCGTAGGCCTAGCGAATCACGGAAAGTGATGTCGGTGTGTTCCGTGCGCGCTACGCCGAGGATCCGCGTGCCTTCCGGCAACCGCTCTTTCAGTGCGAGGTTGTAAAGAGCCGGGACCAACTTCCGTGCGGTTAAGTCGCCGGAAGCGCCGAAAATCACCACCGTGAGCGGTGTCGCCATGTGTGCTAAATCCTGACGGCAAAATGGAATCGAATCTCGTGATGGTCATCTTAGCGAACCGCACCCGATGGGAAACGACTGGACTATTTATCTGATTGGTGGCCACTATTCCTGAGCGGAGGACGTTAGTCCTCCGATGATGTCTCCTCGGAGGACTAACGTCCCCCGCTCAGAAAAACAGCATCAGGTTTAGAACAACCGGCAGATTACCGTTGGTAAATCGGGAGGTAGTTCGCTGGAACGGACAGGATCAGTACCGCGATTGCCGTCTGGTATTGCGGGCCGACGTTGGCTTCCAGGCGTTCGGACCATTCGCCGGTTGGCTTCTGGGTGGCGAGGAGTTTCGTCTTGATCCGGGAGTAATAATCTTCCCATTTCTTGCCCCCGATTTGGTGAAAGGCGTGCGAGGCGTAGTAGTGGCCGTACCAGTAGTGTTGGTCGTCGTCGCGTTTGGTCTCCATCCACTCGACCGCTTTGGCGATTTGCTTCGCCTCGTAATCCCCACACAACTGCAACACGCACACGCCCGCCGCCGTGCGAGCGTACCCCGGCCCTTGTGAATACGGCTGGTAACGGTAACCACCGCTGCGGGTATCGTGGCAACGGTTGATGTAGGCTACGGCCTTCTTCATCGTGTCGTCGGGTACGTTGATGCCGCTATCTTTTGCCCCACGAAGTGCCATGACCTGCATGATGGTGACCGAAATGTCCGCGCCCGTCGGCGCCGGTTCGTAACGCCAACCGCCTTCCGAGTTCTGCGTCTTCACGATCAGTTCGATGGCCTTTTTCAGCACTTTTTTGACTTCCTCATCGGCAGACATCCCGAACGCCTGCGAGAGGGCCAACGTCGCCATGCCGTGGCAATACATGTTGCCGCCACGCGGCCCGACGAGATAGCCCGCGTCACTGGCAATGGAAATGAGATGCCGCACCCCCTTGGAAACCTCCGGGCCGTAAAGCCCCTGGTTCGGAACGTGGCCGTTGGACATGTACGCCAACACCACGAACGACGTGACCGCCGTGCTACCCGTAGCCCCCCAGGAACCGTCGCGGTTCTGTTGCCCGGCCAGCCACTTCAAAGCGTCGTCGATTTGCTTTTTGGTTCGTTCATCGACGCGGACTTTTTCATCAGCGCGGACCGTGGATGGAAGCAGTCCGAGTCCTACGGTCAGTAGCAACAGTGTGAACGATCGCATGGTGAAGCCTCGCATTACTTTTTCGCAGGCGTGGTGGGTGTCACAGGTGCGCCAGGCTGAGGCTTACCGTTCTTCTTGATGTTGATGTTGTACTGCTTAATCAATTCACGGAATTCAGCGGGGAAAGCTGCTTCGGCGTTTTGCTGAACCTTGTCCCGTTCTTGCTTTTGCAAGTTGATGAAGTTGCCGTTCGCGTTGTTGCCTTTGCCGGTCGGCGTGCTGTTCTTCGGTTTCTCATTCCCTTGACGATCGCCTTCACCGACGCCTTGGTTTTGCTCTTGGCTATCACCCGGTTTTCCGTCCTTGCCGGGCTGCTTGCCATCCTTACCGGGCGAGTCCTTGCCCGGTTCTTTGCCGGGTTCCATGCCATCGCCCGGTTCTTTGCCGGGTTCCATTCCCGGTGTCATGCCCGCTTGGGCTTGTTGATTTTGCCCCGGTTCGGTGGTCGGTTGCCCCATCGCACTCGCGGCAGCGTTCAACGCAGACAGTGCATTTTCCAACTTCTCAGCCGCTTGCGATTGGGCCTTGCCAGCTTCGGCTGGCTTGCCGTCACCCAGTTCTTTGGCGGCATCACCGAGTTGCTTCGCGGCCTCATCAAGTTGCGGCTTCACGGCCATCGGCGCTTGTGCTTGGGCCTGCGTTAATGCGGCTTGGGCGGCGGCATTCGCTTCGGCGGATTTCTGCAGGGCCTCGCTTTTCGGGTCGCCCGGCTTCGGTTCGCCTTGCATTGGCGTGCCTGCTTTATTCGCTTGATCGGCAGCCATTTTCGCTTGCTCAATGGCCTTGGCAATCTGCGCCGCCGCGTCCATCGGGCTGACTTTGTTCGGCTGCAACGCCGCTTGATCGGCGATTTCTTTTGCTTGCAGTTCGTCGATCTTCTTGTTGACCTCGGCTTTCGCCTCGTCCAGATTCTTCGCGGCTTCGTTCGCCTTTTCACTGCCCTTCATCGGTTCGTTCTTGCCCAATTCGGCCTTGGCCTTGTCTTGGTTTTTGGCCGCACTGTCGATCTTCTCGGCGGCTTTTGGGGCGGCGTCTTTCACCATCTCCCCGACTTCTTTCGTCGGCGGGGTGAGTTCGCCTTGCTTTTTGGCGAGGTCACCTGTTTCCGGTTTGGTGTCTGCTTTGGGGTCGTTTTTCGCCGTATCTGCTTCGGCCTTGGCGTCGTCGGCGACTTGTTTTTCTTGCTTGGCGAGGTCACCGAGTTTCTCTGCCGCCTCTTGCAACTTGGCGATTTCATCCCGACGTTTCTCGATCATCGCGGTTTGTTCTTCGAGGGCTTTCTTCGCCTTCTCAAGTGCCTTCACTGCTTCGGCCTGTTTCGGCTGGGCTTCCTTGGCGTCCTTCTTGGCGAGATCGGTTGCGGCGGCTTTCGTTTGCGCGGCGGCCTTTTCGAGGGCTTCTTTCACCGCTTCATTTTCAGGCAACGGTAACTTCTTAACTTCATCGGCCTTCTTCGCCACGTCTTTCTGGGCTTCGGTGGCAGGTTTCAAGTTCTCGGGTTTCGCTTCGTTTTTCTTCGTCAGTTCCTGCGCCGCTTTTTGATCCTTGATGAGCTTGTCAATCAACTCGGCGGCCTTCTTGGTCGCTTCCAACGGGTCGGACTTTTGCTTCTCCGCAAGCTCGATGAGCTTGTCCAATTCGTCGCGGGTTTCCTTCAGACGTTCGGCGGCGTTGGCTTGGGCTTCGGGGGCGTCCTTCTGTTCCATTTGACGCAGTTGGTCCTGCGCCCGCCGCATCTCGGATTCCGCCGGCGTCAACTTCGCTGCGACTTCCTTGGCAACTTGCTCCAGTGCCTTGCGGGATTCCCGTGTCTCGAACTCCAACTTGCCTTGTTGCTCGGCGAGTTTATTGGCTTGATCGCGCACGACATCTTGTTTGATTCGCTCGTTGCCCCGGACGCGCGGATCGACTTCCGGCTTGGTCGCGGTTTCTTGCTTCAAGGCGACTTGCAGCCGGCGGGTTTGCTCGACCTTGTCGCGTGTTTCCTTCATCACCGTGAGCGGATCGCGCGGCGTGGCCAGCGCCGCTGCCAGCGATTGCAGTTCCTTCGAGATCTTCAGTTGTTGCTCGGACGCGGTCCGATAGTTCGCCGCACTGATGGATTGAAGTGCCATTTCCATCTGAGCGATAAGTTGCCCGCTACGACCGAACGCATCGGCACTGTCGAGTCGGTCTTTTTGCTCGGGGTTCAACTTGGGTCGCAACAGGGCGAGTTGCTTAATCAGGTTCGTCAACTCGTTGCGAAGGTCGGTTTGCCCGTCGGCTTGTTCTTCCCGGTCATCAACGGCGCGGCGGGTTCCCCGTGCCACGTTACGGTATTGCTGATTGTTCTCCGTTAGCAGGGCGCGTTGGTGCAACGAAAACTCAGCCTTGGCGGAATCGTTCAACCGCTTCGCGGCTTCGTCGAGTGACCGGAGTATGTCCATCTTGAACAGGATGCTCCGAAGCGATGCCACAACCGCCCGGTGCTTCTGGTAGGCCTTCCATTGCTCGCCGGTTGCCGTCTCTTCGTTAGGTGCCTTCACGGCCGTTTCGAGATGGTTCAACACCGCCTTCATGTCGTCCTGGCTTAACTTCTTCAGGCTCGTGGCGACTTCGTCGAGTACCTTTTGCTCGGCGGTCGGGTCGAGCCGTTGATACGCCAAAATCCGCAACGACG
>JANLRE010000085.1:0-2351 GCA_031368205.1 Fimbriiglobus sp.
ATCCGGGGCATAGGTGGGATGGCCGTGACGTTCGGTATCCGCGACGAAGGGGGCCGTTTTGCGAAACTTGCGCAACATCTCGAACCCGAGATTCCGCGCCCGGTCGTCACAGCCGAATACCCAACTGGTTCGCACGATGAGATGTTGTTCTGGCAACATGTCCCGAATGATGTCTTCTGCGGTGGCGTAACAGCGTGCCATTTCGTTACAGGGTGCCGTCACTGAGTCTTCACGCTGTGCGGTGTGGCATTCGCCAAAGACTTCGTCGGACGACACGAAAACCAACTTGCCACCCTGTCGGGCAACGGCTTCGGTCACATGTTGCGTGCCATCAATCGTGATTTGTCGGCAGAGTTCGGGATAGGCTTCGGCAAAACCGGAACACGTCAAACCAACTGCATGGAACGTCACGTCGGGTTGATAATCCGCAATCAGCTCTCGGACCGCATCGCCATCACGGATGTCCAAGGGAACGTGTTGGGAGTGAAAGCGGGTGTACCAAGTTCCCAATCGCGCCAGGCCGCGTTCATCGCAGGCGGCTAGTAAATGGGAACCGATCTGTCCTGTGGCACCAAGTATCAAACATCGCATCAAGGAAGCCCATCCGTGGGGGAAAAACAGTTGTGATAACCGTGGCGACTGAACCAATGGCGTATCCGTGCCAAGTGAAATTCAACCGCAGTTGAAAAACTTACAAGGAAACGGGGTGTCCGGTCAAGCCGAAGTTTTTTTGGCGTTCGGCCAGCCGACGGCAATCACGAACAACGCCGTGAGCGCCGGGACACAAGCGAACGCCAAAACACGATCGTATCCACCCACGACATCGCTAAGTTTGCCTTGAATCAAATAGACGCCCGCGAGGTACAACGAGTTGATGCAGCCCAGTGTGCCGGTCACTTTGCCCTGATGCCGTCCGGATATTTCCTGGCTGAGTGCGAAGTAGGTGGCAAACAGGCCCAGCGCGCCGAAGCCGGTCACGAAAATCACGGCCATCGTTAGCGTCTCACCGAGGTCTCGGTAAAACGGCAACAGCGTCGATGGCAACACCAGAACCACGCCGAAACTGAAGGTCGTCATACGGGAAGCGTGCAAGGTCACGCCGGACCGCGTGAGCAGGACGACTGACAACCCGACGACCCAGGAACCCACGTCCGCGATGGCGTAGTAAGCGAAGCTGATCCACCGCACGTCCGGCTTGGAGTAGAGAAGTTGCTTCTCCAAAAAGAGCGGCAACCAGAGGCGGAACGTGTGCCACGTTGTGTTCACGCCGATGATGAGGACCACGAGTAACCAGAAGCGTTTGTCGAAAAAGACGCGGTAGAACGGTTCCGTTGGTATCGTGGCGTCCGGGGATACCCCGACCGCGTTGGCTGAATCCAAGACGCTGGCGGGCACGGTCAACACCCACAGTAACACCCACCCGATTCCGATCACGCCGATCACCCGAAATGGGAGCCGCCAGGCGTTCGGGTCGTTCGCGTCGTTCGCCCACATCAGACAGCCGGCGATGATGACTGGCGTGAACATGGCCCCGAGGCCGGTGCCACTTTGGAATATCGCGCTACCCAGAGAGCGTTCTTCGGGGGGCATGATTTGACGAATCGTGCGAATACCGCACGGCCAGTTGCCCGCTTCAAACACTCCCAGTGTCACCCGACATGCGAACAGCATTGCGTAACTTTGTGAGTAGCCCGTGAGAAACCCTGCCGCCGACCACCCGACCACCGACGCCACGTACATCCACCGAACACCCAGGCGATCCACCAGAAAGCCCGTCAGCAAGGCGCCCACCGCGAACGCCAGTTGAAAGCCACTTTCCAGCCAAGCATAGTAGTAATCGTTGAGAGCAAATGACGACTTGATGTCACTGGCGGTTTGGTTGAGTGCAACGCGATCGAGATAGTTCAGTGTCGTGGCCAGCAACAACAGCCCGCAAACCCACCATCGCCACACGGAAGGGGAATGAAAAGTATCCAGCGTCGAACGCGACATGGGCGATGCTCGGGAGGGTGAGCGGAACCGAACCGCTGTTATACACCGCCCACGACACTCCTGCATCGTTCGAGGGTGTACCAACAATCGACGTGCCCGGATGTCGCGTTCCGGTTATCATTCGTCACCAGTTTGCAACACTGTTCCCGGATCGCTTTTCACGGAGGCATATTTCCCCTTGAACCCCATCATTGCCCAGCCATCACCCATGCCACCCACACTGGTGAGAAGTCTCGGCTTCACAGAAGCCGTGGCGATCAACATCACCCAGATTGTTGGGGCTGGGGTCTTTGCAACGATTCCGTTGATTCTGGGTGTCTTGCCCGGAGCGTATGCGTTGCTCGCTTGGCTCGTGGCGG